>CAXBOL010000088.1:0-10614 GCA_963977295.1 uncultured Opitutaceae bacterium | reverse complement strand
CCGCCGCACTTCGCGAAGTGGCCGCCTCCGCCCAACCTTCCATGATTGTCGTCAAGCAACCTGACGGAACCACCAAGCTGTGGGACCGTGAAGACCTCAGAAAGCGCATCGAGTTTGCCTCCATTGGCCTCACGCTCTGCCTCTCGCCCGAGGAGATCGAAGTGGAGCTACTCCGCTCGGTCTTCGACGAGATCTCCCAAAAGGATCTCGATGCGACCATCATTCTGAACTCGAAGACGCTGATCGAGCACGATGCGGATTTCTCCAAATTTGCCGGTCGGATTCAACTGACCTACATTTACCAAGAGGTCCTCGGTTGGAACATCCTCGAAGACGGCATCGGCAAACTCAAAGAGTTCCATCGCGAAGCCTTCAAGAAGCACCTCGAGCACGGCGCCTCCATCAAGCGCATCAACCCCAAGATGCTGGACTACGATCTCGATCGCCTCGCCGACGCCATCGATCCTTCCGCCGACCTCGAGCTCGACTTCCTCGGCGTGCAGACCCTCTACGATCGTTACCTCATCATCGATAAGACCGGCGAAAAATCCCGCCGCATCGAGACCCCGCAACTCTTCTGGATGCGCGTCTCCATGGGCCTCTTCATGGCCGAAGAAGGCGACCGCGAAGCCCGCGTCCTTTCGCTCTACCGCCTCTACAAGAGCCGCCGCTTCTGCAGCTCGACGCCGACGCTCTTCAACGCCGGCACCCTGCACTCCCAGCTCTCGTCCTGCTACCTCTACTACGTCGACGACTCCCTCGAAGGCATCATGTATCGTGGCATCGCCGAAAACGCCCAGCTCTCCAAATGGGCCGGCGGCCTCGGTGGCTCATGGACCGCAGTTCGCGGCACCGGCGCACACATCGGCGGCACCAACGGCGAGTCGCAGGGCGTCATTCCGTTCCTCAAGCTCCACAACGACCAACTCGTGGCCGTCAACCAAGGCGGCAAGCGCAAAGGCTCCGGCTGCGCCTACCTCGAATCGTGGCACAACGACATCTACGAATTCCTCGAACTGCGCAAAAACACCGGTGATGACCGTCGTCGCACCCATGACATGAACACCGCGAACTGGATTCCGGACTTGTTCATGAAGCGCATGGAAGCCCGGCAGGAGTGGACCCTTTTCCGCGCCAACGAGACGCCCGACCTGCACGAGCTCTACGGCAAGAAATTCGAAGAGGCGTATATCAAATACGAGCAAATGGCCGAGGAAGGCAAAATCCACGGCGTGAAGACCCAGGCGCTTGAGCTCTGGAAGAAGATGCTCTCGATGTTGTTCGAGACCGGCCACCCGTGGATCACCTTCAAGGACGCCTGCAACATTCGCTCGCCGCAAGACCACGTCGGCGTCGTGCACTCGTCCAATCTCTGCACCGAGATCACGCTCAACACGTCTAACGAAGAGACTGCCGTGTGCAACCTCGGCTCGGTCATCATTGAGAACCACCTCCTGCCCGACGGAAACATCGATCACGAGAAGCTCAAGGAGACGATCACGACCGCGATCCGCGCGCTCGACAACGTCATCGATATCAACTTCTACCCGACCAAAGCGGCCGAAACCTCCAACCGTCGCCATCGCCCCATCGGCATGGGAGTCATGGGACTCGCCAACACGCTTTACATCAAGGGCATCCCGTTCGCCTCGGAAGAAGCCGTCGAGTTCAACGACGAGATGATGGAAGCTATCGCCTACTACGCTTACGAGGCCTCCTCCGACCTCGCCGCCGAGCGCGGCACCTACTCCAGTTACAAAGGCTCCAAGTGGGACCGCGGCCTCCTGCCGTCAGACACGGTGGACCTGCTCGAACAAGAGCGCGGCCAGCCGATCGAAGTGCCTCGGGGCGGCAAGATGGACTGGACGCCGTTGCGCGAGAAGATCGCCAAGCAAGGCATGCGCAACAGCAACGTGCTCGCCATCGCGCCAACCGCGACGATCTCCAACATCACTGGCACCAGCCCGTGTATCGAGCCCGCCTACAAGAACCTGTATGTGAAGAGCAACCTGTCGGGTGACTTCACCGTGTTGAACCACTACCTCGTGCGCGACCTCAAGGCGCGCGGCCTGTGGGATCAGGACATGATCGACAACCTGAAGTATTTCGACGGCGAGCTGAAGGACATCGATAGGATTCCGGAAGACATCAAAGCGAAGTATCGCACCTCCTTCGGCATCGACCACAAGTGGGTCATCGACGCGGCGGCGCGCCGTCAGAAGTGGATCGACCAGGCCCAGTCCGTGAACCTGTGGTTGGCCACGCCGGACCTGAAGACCCTCAGCCACATGTATCGCCACGCCTGGCACGCCGGCCTCAAGACCACGTATTACCTTCGGACCCTGGGCGCATCCAATATTGAAAAGGCGACGGTCGCGGTGAAGAAGGAAGTCCGAGGCATGGCCGGAGACGCCGGCCGCGCCACCGTCGCCGCCGCCGCCAAGAAGGCCTTCACCGACGCGGAAAAGAAGGCCTGCTCCATCGAAGCCATGCGCAACGGCGAAGAGTGCGAAGCGTGTCAGTAACCGAAGGGTAGGGGCGTTGCTCGCGACGTACGCTCCATCTACTTAGCAAAAGCCCGGCGCCGAGCCGGGCTTTTTGGTAGGGCGTGACCGCCGAGCGTGCCGCTTCAGTTCGTTTAGTTCGGGTATGAATCCCATCATTGCAACCGTTCCTATTTCCCGCCAACTTCAACTCCCATGAACGCCACGCTCGCCGCTGAAATCGAACGACTCTCACCGACCGAAAAGCTCCTTCTAGCCGAGGAACTGTGGGATTCAATCGCGAAGGAATCAAACGTGGTTGAGCCCCCGGCTTGGCACGACAAAGCACTGGCTGAAGATACTGCGGAATACGCCGCCGATTCGTCGCGCGGGGATTCTTGGGAAAACGTCAAGCGACGCATCACAGGCGAAGCATAATCTCGTGGCCAACACGCTCTCCATCGCACCTCGTGCTGAAGCCGATATGATGGAAGCGTTCCGATGGTATGAAGATCACAGCCTGGGACTCGGTCGTGATTTTCTCCGCTGCGTTGAGGCGCGCTTCAACCACATCGCACGGATGCCGCAGCTCTTCCGCCGCCGCGGTTCGTTGCACCGCATGGCGAGAACCTATCGATTCCCTTACGCGATCTATTTCATTTGGGAGGAGCAGGAGGCACATGTCGCCATCCGTCGAATTCTCCACTTCGCCCAAGATGCGGACATGGCCCTTTCAGAACCGTAGCCATGAATCCGTCCTTCAGATCCCGATAAATCCTGCGTGAGGAGATCCCACGGCCGCTCGGCAACCCCTTCAAAGCTCTCAAAAGTTGACAATCTCACGACCCGACCCCGTTCGACTCGCTCCTCTAGCCACCGAAGCCCCTAAGCTTGTAAAAGCAGTTTGTCCTGCCTCGAAGCAAATTTCCGATGAAAGCAATGTTGATAAGTGACGAAATGGCTCCATTCGCTTTACCCAATACTTAAATTGCGCGTCCTTCCATGACCTTAATCGCAAGTTTAACACTTGGGGGAGAACCAGTGCTTATATCGGACCGACTCCTAACTACCCCTAACACCGGTTCAGAAGACCCGATACCGACGATTAATAGAAAGCATTCGTTACTTAAACTAGATGATGACTATCAATTTATTGGCATCTGCTCAAAATATATGATCGTCAACAAAACGCTCGTCGTTGGGTGGGCCGGCAATCTTGCCAGCGCAAATCGCATCTTACAAGCGATCGAACAAAGCGCCGCCACCATCAGCGACCGAATCGAGTTTCTTGAGCAATTCCTTATAGCTAATCATCGCGAAGACTTTGAAAAGGTTCGTTTGATTATGCATCAATTCGAAGGAAACAACGTATACCATGCATGGTCGAACTTCTCTCGAAATATCGGAAGAGCGGGTATCGAACTCTCTTGCATTGGATCGGCCGGCGATGACCTGCGAAGTCTTTTCGATCAACTTCCTTTCGATTCGCTCATTAAAGATCGTTCTGGTTCTCACGCGTCCATAGTTGCGCTAGGTATGACCGGGCTTTTGCTCGCGAACGAACTACTCACAGGGAGGGCAAACCAAAGGGGTCATGTCGTCACATGTAGACAATTGACGGGGGAGTGATGAGAGAGTATTGAACTAAGAATGCCTAGAGGACCGCGAATTGAATATCCGGGAGCGATCTACCACGTGATTAATCGTGGGAACTACCGGTCTGATGTCTTTGGGACGGCGGGATCAGCGAAACGGTTTGTGGAGACGCTGCAGGAAACCGTGCAGCGATTTGAATGGGAACTAGGTGCCTATGTAGTGATGCGAAACCACTTTCATTTGGCGTTACGCACACCGCACCCGAATCTTTCGGCGGGCATGCAATGGCTGCAAGCAACCTTTGCCACGCGATTCAATCGGATGCGGGGTGAACGTGGACACTTGTTTCAGGGTAGATTCAAGGCGCTGCCTTTGGAGAACGAGGGAGTGTGGGCCCGGGTAGCGGAATATGTCCATCTGAACCCCCTGCGAGCTGGGATTGTTGAGAATGAGCATCTTGTGAAATTCCGTTGGTCCAGCCTTGGTCGATTTGTGCAGGGAGAGCGATTCCCAGGTCTTGAGGCGACGGCATGGCTTAAGACACTGGGTTTGTCGGACTGCCGGGAGGATTGGCAGCGATATGTCCAAAAGTTGATCGAGCGGCATTCGAGCGAGATGGGTAAACCTCTGGGAAAGCGAGAATCGTTTTCCCGGGGATGGGCAATCGGGTCGAAGGATTGGAAGCGTGAGTTGGCCCAAAAGTCGACCGTTGCAGGAGAGTCGGCAGCCAAGGCAGAGTATGCAGAGCCGAAAGAGATGCAGATACTGAGATGGGAGACGCGTTTTAACGAGTTATTGCGCGAAGTGGGTCGTGAGTCGACCGACCTCGAATTCTCGGGAAAACAGCCTTCCTGGAAGTGGCGGGGAGCTGATCGAATGCAGCGGGGAATGGGGGTGCCACTCGTCTGGTTGGCAGGAGCGCTGAAAATTGATCGGTCGGCTACACTGCGAACGGCACTGTGGCGGATGCGTAGAAATGTAGACAAGTGACGACATGACCCCATTTTAGATCTGCGTAGAAATGTAGACAAGTGACGACATGACCCCATTTTAGATCTCCCCGCGACTGAACTCTTTCCGGCATAGATACGGAATTCGCTCATTGCGACATGAGCTCTTCGGAACTGTCGTCAACTAGCATGAAACATTCCCTCCTGAAGCGCTGGCTTCGTCGCCTGCCCCTGGTGACTCCGCTACTTAATGCCAAAATTATGGCCGAGAAAGCTGTTCAGGATATCACCTTATTGAGGGCATCGGCGATGGTGGAGCAGGAAGAAAAATGCCGTGAGGAAGCGATTCGATCGGCTGGACCCCGTTCGCTCCATGCTTTCGAGCACCGGGTTTATTCTCAAAACGGAGAGGACGGGGTGATTCAGGAGATTTTTGCGCGAATCGGCGCGCCGACGAAAACCTTCATTGAGATCGGAGTAGGCGACGGATGGGAAAACAATACGGTGTTTCTCATCCCTTTCGGCTGGAGCGGCGTTTGGGTCGACGCCGACCCTTCAATGAGTTCCACCGTAGCCGGATGGCCGGCGGACATGAAGGAAACGCTTAAGTTCGCGGTCACGAAGGTCACCGCGGAAAATGTGACGGCGGTGTTGGCAGGACTCGGAGCTTCGCGCGAGCCAGACCTCCTATCGATCGATGTTGACCAAAACACCTATCATATTTGGGCGGCAATGCAGGACTGGCGACCTCGAGTGGTTGTGGTGGAATATAATGCATTCCTCCCGCCTTCGGTGGATTGGAAAGTCGCATATGATCCGAACCGAGTATGGGATGGCTCCATAAATTACGGGGCCAGTCTGAAGGCACTGGAACGGTTGGCTTGTCGGTTTGGCTACCGGTTGGTGCATTGTGAACTCGCCGGAGTTAATGCGTTTTTTGTGCGAAATGATCTCGTGGCGGACAGCTTCAATGAGCCTGGGACCGCTGAGTATCATTTCGAATTACCGCGTAGGGTTCGTTCCCTCGGCACGGCGCCATCTTCCCGAGTCTTGCTGGATCGTGAGGCCGGTTGATCGCGAATGCCGTTAAACCCTTATTCAGGCCTTACCGCATTTCGACAGTAGACGCCATTGCTCCACAGTTGAGGTAGGCGGGAGCGGGCGTGAAGTCTTACCCTAGCGTGTTTTGGAGTTTTGCTGCGAGGTAGGTGCGGTGTTCTTCCTTCATGCCGGTTCCAAATTTCAAGAGGTCGCCGTTGTTCATTTCCAGGATGATTTCCTGTTTGGTGCGATGATCCCCGTCGTTGTCTCTCCAGTTAGTGTGGTTGAGGGTGACTCGGCGAACGTTGTGAGGCGTGAATTTGCGGGACCGCCCGATTGGTCCAACTCCGGTAAAGATGCGGCCCTCGTTGGTATTGATGCGGACGACAGTGCGGCCAGCAAGAGCCATGAAAAACGTTCCGATTAGTCCGGCTCCGACCAATAAAAATGGCGTTAGGAACAGCCAAAGAAACAGGTTCATGCCCCAACCCATGGATTGTTCATTCATGACCGGAGCAGGAAACCACTCAGGCAAGGTAACTCCTAAAAGGTTCAACGTGCTGGAGACGTTGATGAGCACAAAAACGGAAACGATGCCGTTCCAAAACAAACCAATGGCCAACGTTCCGAGTGCGCCGACGACGGAGCGGTGCGAGACCCCGTAGGATATCCCGTCTAGAGTGGCGCGCTCCCAGACGCCGCTGGGAGGTTTGACGTTTTTGATGTCCCGGAGGGGATTCCGTCGCTGCAGGAGCCCGGAAAACGCGTGCGTGGTATCGCAGTGTCGACATAGCGCCAGATCGGTCGAAACATTGATGTCGATACTTGGAATTTCGGTCTGACACTCAGGGCAACTCACCTTGGGCATGGCGCGAGTGGGTCGCAATATGAGGATTTACGCGATCTCGAAATGTTTGAGTTGCCGCGCCAGATAGGGTCACCGAGTCCAAGAATAATTCAAACGAGGCCATGTCGGATGATTCGTAGGACGCGACTGTCGGCCGTTCGATGTAGCGCATTTCCCGAACTATGGTGACCGAGTAAAACTAGGGCAGAGGACTTGGGCGGAACCGATGTCCGCAGTTCACGCCGGAGGTGTTTTGGTAGTCAATGTGGAAGGGCTTCCCGACTGTTAGAACACCGAGGGTCGCGAACCGTTGACATGAACCGAGGCCCACGTGGGCGCGGACGCTGAAGCCAATCTTCTGAAATCAGAGAAAGCGACATGGGGTCACACGAACCACGACTCCTAGAGTCGCGTCGATTGTAAGCACCGGCGCCGAATGTGGACGCTGAACCCCCTGCCGGCACGAAGACTAAATCCAGGAATTTTGCCCGCTGAGAGGTTGAATGCTGGCCACTACGGCCAATCGTTTGGGGATCAAAAACTGCACGGCGACGTGTGCATCAAAAAATCACCCGGGACGCTGGGCCTTGAGGGTAAGGTATCGGTTTCCAGAAAACTCGTTTCGGCTGAAATTTCAGTAAGTTCGCCTTATGTTTTTTTGGCCAATTTGGGAACGTTCGCTTGTTTATCTGAGGTATGCATACAGGTTCACGGTTTCGGGAGCGAGCCGCGGGGCTCGTAATCAATTTTATCATACGTAGTCCCTATCCCCATTATGCAGACACTAGACTATGCCGTCCTCGGAACCTACTTCCTACTCGTCACTGCGATTGGGCTTTATTGCTACCGGAAGGTAAAAGGATCGGGGGATTTCTTTGTCGCGGGCGGAAAAATCCCGTGGTGGTTGGGTGGTGTTTCCCATCACGTATCAGGCTACAGCGGGGTCGTGTTTGTTGGGTTGGCGGCGATCGCCTACGAGGACGGATTCACGGTTTACGTGTGGTGGGCGTGTTCCGTTGCTTCGGCTTGTGGGTTGGGGGCAATCTGGATCGGACCCCGGTGGTCGCGCCTGCGCACTACCTTGGGGATCGAGTCCCCGACCGAGTATCTGGCGATGCGCTACAGTGTCTTGACGCAGCAGATCATGGCTTGGTGTGGTGTCTTGTTGAAGTTGTTTGATGTCGGTGCGAAGTGGGCCTCGATTGGGATTCTGCTGCATGGCTTCACGGGGCTGCCGATCACGCTGGGCGTGTTGATCTCAGGGGTGATCTCGCTGGCTTACATCACCGTGGGCGGATTGTGGGCCGATCTCTACAACGACTTTCTGCAGTTTCTGGTGCAAGTGGGAGCGGGAGTGGTGCTGTTTGTGGCGGTGGTGAGCCATCTGGGTGGCATCAGCAGTATCACCGGGATTTGGGCGCAGTTGCCGGCGGATCACAGCAATTTCTTCAATGGGGAATACACGGGGCTGTTTGCGTTCGCCTTCCTGATTGTCGCATCCCTCTCTTACAACGGGGGCACCTGGAATCTGGCGGCACGATATATTGGTGCGCCTTCGGCGCAGAGTGCTCGCAAGACCGCGTTGCTATCGGGTTCGTTGTATTTGGTGTGGCCGTTGGTGTTGTTTTTCCCGATGTGGGCTGCGCCGATTTTGCTGCCCGATCTGGCCGACCCCTCGCAATCGTATGTGATGCTGGCGCGCCAATTCTTGCCGGCGGGATTGGTTGGGCTGGTGCTGGCCGCGATGTTTGCCGCGACGACCTCGATGACCTCATCGGATTCGAATACGATTTCGGCGGTCGTGACCCGGGACATTTTACCGACGCTCTCGCCCAAGTTTAGGCAGATGGATCAAAAAGGGGGACTTCGCATTGCGCGCCTGACCACCTTCGTCTTCATGGCCATCACCCTGATGATTGGAATCGAGGCCGAGCGATTTGGTGGCGTGTTAGGACTTATCATTGCTTGGTTTGGTGCGCTGATTGGCCCGGTTTCCGTGCCGATGGTCCTAGGGCTTTTGTCCCCCTTCCGTCACGCGGACTCTCGGGCGGCGATTACGTCCATCTTTGCCGGGTTTGCGGCCTTTGTCGTCGTGACCTATGGTTTCGATGCCGGAATCGATTATCGGACCCTCATGCCAGTATCGACCTCGATTGCAGTCTTCAGTTTCATGAGCTGGCGTCGGCGCAATGAGCCGTTGTCGTCACCGATGACGGATTTGATGCGCGGTCTCTCCGGCCAGAACGACGCAGAGTCGAGGTCCTAATTTTGCTCGTCTCCTCGCCTTGTGTCCCGGGCAGACTGCGCTGAGCTGAGGGGCATTTTCGGGGAACCCGTTGACAACTGGGAAGTGAGCACGTTCGCTCATCCGACAGTTGATATTTCCACCTAATTGTGTCGGGCGTGTTGCTCGCTGGAATCGTGGATTAGTTCAACACTCTGTCGTTCGTCTCACGAATGACCTCATCAGTAAATTGGTCTGCGACGATTGATCGCAGGTTGCTTCAGCCATTCTGCGGGACGTTTTGTTCCGACGGAATACAGCATTTCTACGGCACCGGCCGCAAACAAACTCATGGATATTGGTATTTGGATTAGTCTTTTTCTCTACTTCGGATTGATGATCGCGATCGGCTTCTACGCCGCTAAGAAGTCGACCTCAAACTCGGAAGATTACATGCTCGGCGGTCGGAAATTGTCGCCGGCGGTGGCCGCGTTGTCGGCAGGGGCTTCGGATATGTCCGGTTGGCTGTTGCTGGGTTTGCCCGGGGCGCTCTATGCCTCTGGCTTGGTCGAGGCTTGGATCGGGATCGGTCTGTTTATCGGCGCATTCGTCAACTGGGTTGTAGTGGCTCCTCGACTACGCGAGCAAACGGAGCGTTATGACAATGCCCTTACGGTGCCGCAATTTCTGGCCAGCAGGTTTCCCTCGAAAGCCATGACATTGCGGTCCGTTTCCGCGGTCATTGTCGTCGTATTTTTTGTCGTCTATACGGCTTCAGGGCTCGTCGCTGGGGGAAAGCTGTTTGCGAGCGCGTTCGGCGATTTGATCAATCTGAGTGCGATGAGCGACTATAGTTTTGGCGTATGGTTCACGTTGGCCGTGGTGCTGACCTACACGGTGATCGGTGGTTTTCTCGCGGTGAGTCTGACGGATTTTGTTCAGGGCTGCATCATGATGTTGGCCTTGGTGATCATGCCAATAGTCGTTCTTACATCGGGACAGGGCGAAGGTGTAGCGGTGGCGAATGATCGTCTGAGGTCCATCGACCCACACTACTTATCGCTCTTCGACGGACTGACTTTCTTCGGGTTTCTGTCTGCGATTAGCTGGGGGCTCGGATATTTTGGTCAGCCCCACATTATTGTTCGATTCATGGCGATTCGGACGGTGGCGGAAGTGCCCAATGCGCGGAGAATTGGCATGAGCTGGATGGCTATTTCGGTCGCCGGGGCCGTAGGTCTGGGGATCTTCGGACGGGCCTATGCTGAGCGCAATGGTATCGTCGTCGATGATCCGGAAACGATTTTCATCGTTTTGGCCGAGTTGCTATTTCATCCGCTGGTCACGGGCTTTTTGTATGCCGCCTTGTTGGCTGCGATCATGTCGACAATCTCAAGTCAACTGCTCGTGTCTTCTTCTTCGCTGACCGAAGATTTCTACCGCCTGTTCCTGCGCAAGAACGCCAGCGAGTGG
>CAXBOL010000087.1:0-10626 GCA_963977295.1 uncultured Opitutaceae bacterium | reverse complement strand
TGGGAATACAGGGACACTGGGGCCTTAATTATCCGAAAAACGAATATATTGAGGCGGCCATTGACGCGTTCGGTGCACTGGGGATCAAGGTGATGATCACGGAGCTCGACGTCGATGTGCTGCCGTTGACCAAAGAAGGGCAAATTATTGGCCAAGGCATGATGCATCCTCAGTTTCAACTCGAAGAGTTTAAAACATTCCTCGACCCCTACGCTGCTGGACTACCGGCCGACGTCGAAGCCCGGCTGACGGCGCGATATGTGGAATTGTTTAAAATCTTTTACGCCAAGCGCGAAAGTGTGGATCGCGTCACGCTTTGGGGCATCCATGATGACATGTCGTGGAAAAATGGTTACCCGATTCCCGGTCGAACCAACTACCCGTTACTTTGGGATCGGCGTAAGACTCCGAAGCCTGCGATTGAGGCTATTTTGTCAATTGTCGAAGAAGAGTAGGGGGGCAATCTGATCGATACTTCGGTGCTGGCGGTGAAAGTTCCTCGGGAGTTCCTCCATTTGACCCGATCAAGTGCCCCCGTGGACTCTATTGTATCCGAGATTGTCTGACAGCCCGGGAGCAATTTCCTCAAGTCTGGCCAAGTGTTGAGGCGTCAGATCTTTCCTGCGGGAGGGGTTATCTGCGCCGGTATAGTGGCTATTCCGGGCGAGCTGACTTCGGCTCGCCCGGGACAAATCGTGATGCTGCGCCAATCTCAAGGCTCGTTTCAGAAGGGGCGGTGGAAATTCCAAATGCAGAAAGACTTCCCTGAATGTCGCATCAAAGTGGTGAGCGAATTCTTCAAACTTCATCTCTTTAACTCGGCTTGGGTCTGGTTGCCAGTCGCGCATCCCTTCCAGAGTGAATTTGGTGTGTCGTTCCAGTTCAAAGGAGATGCCGTCGGTTCGGTTTAGTTGGTGAAGGTTTCGCTGGTAAGAAACTCCGTTGAGGCCATGAAGATACTTGATCTTCCAGGCTTCATGGCAATGCGTCCGGTTGGCCGGAACTTGTGGGTATCCGATCGGTGCTTCTTCGTGGAAGTTTTCGTTGGTGCACCACTCTTCGTCGGTGCGTAAATGGTAGTGGTAGCTGGAGAGGAGGAGCGTGACGGGATGTCTGACTACGTGAATTCCGCGATAAGGTTGGGGAAATTGATTGGGGTTTGTTTCCGAATGCAGGAAGTGACGAACATTACTCTCGGCGGGCCACTCCGAACTTTGGCCCCACGCGGTGGAGCCGGACCACCCGAACCAAGTGCATAAGTCTCCGAAGACCTTGGCGAGAAGAACGGTGCCGGTCTTGTGGTGTGTGAAAATGCCGATTGGGTGAGGCGGCGCGGGATACTTTGCTCGCTCACCGCTTAGGATTCCACTCCAACGAAGACGGAAATTGTGCAGTTTAGTAGCTAGGCTACGGCGGTTTAACATGAATCGTTCGAGGTGATGGCTTGGGCAAAGCGGAAGCTCTATACTACGCCATATGGAAGAAGTTAGGCTTCAATGATTTGAGTAAATCATTGTTCAAGATTTGAATCCAAGAGCGTGGCGGGGAAAACCGTGCCAAAATTTGGCAACGACGCGATTCAGGAATCGGGTTTTGGGGTCTTTTTCTACGGTCGTGACCTCCGTGAACCCGCCTCGATTCAGTTTCGGATAGAAATTCGTCTCCTTCGATTTGGGCGAGGGGCCTAGGTTTGGCGGAATTCAATCGATCCGATTGCTAGCAAATCCGATACTTCCCAAAGATGCCGGGGACAGGGCACTCAGTCTTAGCCGTAACGATGCACAACGAAGTAGAAGGAAGGAGTAAGCTGGAACGCAATGAAAGCGACAGAGACGCAGAATTGACTGATTTGTTTTTAACCATCCCGCATGGCGGGAAACACGAAGTCCCGCTGAGCGGGATACCGACTACGCATTGAAACTATTTACATTGGGTTGAACCGAAAAGATTCCGATGAAAAACCACGAAGTGACTCTAATGGGGAACTTAAATTCCTGTCATGAGAAAGGGCGATCAACCCACCGTTTGGTGGATTCTTGATCTTCCTTGTTTGGATTGATTTTCATTCGTGTCTATTCGTGTTCATTCGTGGTTTAATTGCGCTGTTACGTCTTAATCAATATCCGGTGGTGATTATGTTGAGGTGATCGATGAGCGGCGAGCCGTCGGGGGCGAGGGTGATCGTGTTGGCACCAGCCTTTAGTTTTACGGTCGTGCGGTCCCATACCCAATTTGTGCTGGTGCCGGAGTGCGTGAGCGTGAAATCGGGATGATCCTCCCCATTGAGGGTGAGCTCAGCCTCGACCCGAGCCCCGCCCCAACGCTGGATGTGGCGGAATTCTAGAATGTAGGTGCCGGTGGCGGGAGCCTCGTAGGTCCAGGTGATGGACTTAGTGCCCTCAGCGCCTTGCAGATCGAGGTAACCTTCACCGGTATATCCCGCGATCTTGTGCGCGCGTTCTGCAGCGGAATTCGCGTGCTCTGCCTCGAGTATGAATCCGCCGGGAGTCGGGGGCGCAGAAGGGAGCTCCGGTTTGACGCCGGAAATGGTCAGATCGTAGAGCGCGCTTTGGAAGTTCTTGGCTAGGTCGACGTAACCGACGCGGTTGGTCCACAGAGGACGAATACGGTAGAGAGCGTCGGTCGTGGCGGTGTAGAGTCTCCAATGGTAGGCGGCCAAATTCAGGTTGCGCGAGAGCGAAACCTGATAATGGCCGGCCAGAGTTTCGCGCAGGAGGGCCAGATCGGTGGCGGCTTGGATTTTGTAGCCGTAGTAGAGACCTAGATACGATTGGGCCCGGATATCTTCAAGGGTCTGCCGCAACTCCCGATTACCGGTGGGATTGATGGTCTCCACCAAGGCAAGTGCCGCTTCGGCTTGAGTCAGCAATTCGGTGGCGATCTGCAGAGGGGTGATGCCTTCAGGCAGGCGATCGTTGGTCATCGCGTCCACGAAATCGGGGATCGACACGTTGGCGGTGCCCGGATGCGGCGGAAGCGAAATGAAGCGATTGATGTCGTGCCAACCGGAAGGCGTGCCGGCGGGGCCGGGCTGGCTTTGGCCGGACTCGATATACCATTGGAAGTCGAGGGCACCCCAGTGGAAGCCGGTGGTGAGCGGGTAGACGGTCGCGGCGTGATTCCATGCCCGGAACAAGGTGGAGGCGTCGATGGTGGGGAATCTCTCCCCAATGAGATCGATCAGGCGTTGGTCGGAGAGATTGGCATCGAACGCGAATCGACTCCAGAGCAGCCAATGGAACCAGTGTTTGTCGAAGGCCAGTTGACGGGGGGTGGTAGGCTCAGTGGAAATGAACTCTCGCGTCCACACCCACTGGTCGGAGCCGTAATACATCCCCGCCGAAACTTCCGCGGGGATGTTGCGCATGAATTCGCGCACGAAATCGGATCCGCCCCACCGGAAGAGGTAGTTGTCGTCGTTACGCAGCGTCCAGAGGGTCTTCTGGGGAGGAATGTCCTGAATAAAGCCGTCGGCAAAGGGCTGCCGGGTGGAGCTCATCACGTGGGCCTGTGCATATTTGAAGCTGAAGAGGAAGTTGATGTTGGGCGCGTCGATGAGGGGCTGGAACTTCGCGGCGATGTCCCGGGCTTTGGTTTGGTGTTGGCGATGAATGAACGTGAATTGGCGATCCGGATCGGGGGAGCGTCGAGCGGCTTCGAGCACGCCTTGCCCGTAGGCGGCAAAGGCCCAGTCTTCTTTGGCTTCGAAGGAGGAACCGGGCATGTTTTCGCCGGTGGTGAGTCCGATGCCCGCGAGGTCAGGGTAGGTGTTGAACATGGCCGCGACCGAACATTTGAAGTAGTCCCGGGTGACGGGGTTATCGATGGAGTCGGTGATGCCGTATTTGCCGTCGGTGCCATTGACGAAGATGTTCCAAGTGACGATGTAAAATTTGATGTGACGGGTCTTGGCGTAGGCCATGATTTCGCGCCAGAACGCGATCTTCTCGTCGATGGTCATCACCTTGAGGGTTTCGTAGTGATCGACGATGGCGGCCGCATCAAAACCGATGGCTTGCAGGCGATAGTTTTCGTCCCATCTGGTGGTGGACTTGCGCACGTCGTCGAGCGCCACGCCGGGATATTCGGGCACCCGCACCATGGAAGGGAACGGGTGTAGGTTCCAGAGAGACACGAGGTTATAGCGCTGACTGGCGAGGTGATCGAGATAGTCGAACCAGAATTGCCGATCCCACACGTGTTCCATCGCGTTTTGCGCGGCATCGGAGGGTTCAGTGTAGGTGGGAGTGCGCACGTCGAGCGAGATGTTGAACTTCACCCCACGGTCGAGTTGTGACGGGGTTTGCGAGGTCGCCGTGACGTAGGCCAGACTGTAGAGGCGGATTTGTTCCGCGAGTTCAAGGAGTCCGTAGGTGGCTCCGGCGGAGTCCGAAGCGGTGAGGACGAAGGTGGACTCTGGGTCTACAGTGAGGGAAAATCCTTGCGCCGGAATCGAGTCGTCGAAGGTGATTCGAAGATGGTGCGTCGCGGCATTGGGACTGGAAACGACTTCGATCGATCTTTTTTGCAACGCCGTATGCAACTGGGACAGACCGTAATCGAGTCCGCTTTGGTCAGCGGGCGATTCGATATGAAGCGTCCCGGAAACCAACGGAATTTCAGCCGAAACAGAGAAACTGAAAACTGCAGATAGCAGAACGAAGAAGGAGCGAAGTCGGAGATGGCGCATGGAAGAAAGACGCGAGCCTGGGTCGCAGATTTTAAATGAAGAATGACCAGTGACGAGGTTGGACGCCGAGGAAGAATGAGGATACTCGCGTCGGGTCATTTGCCGTCGTAATACGGGGCCCATGGCGAGCGGGGGGCGAGGAGATCGGGTTGACCCGGGAGCCAAGGATCGACTTTGACCTGACCGTCGTCGCCTTGGGTTTGGCGCCAGCGGTCGAGTTCGGCGCGGAGACGGTTAAGTGGGGCGGCGTAGCGGGGATCCGCGGCGAGGTTGTTGAGTTCGTCCGGATCGGCGGCAAGGTCGTAAAGCTCTTCGCCGGGGCGTTGCAGGTAACGATTCAGGATGAGGGATGACGCGTGGTCAGTGGCCGCGGCAGCTTCCCATGACCAGAAATAGGCGCCGGCATCGTCCTTACGATACCGGTAACTATGGTCGGTCTGGATCCAGTCAGGGTGGAGGTTGCGGATGTATTTCCAGTCCCGGTCGCGCACCGAGCGCATGGGGTAGACGTTAGCGCGGCCATCGTTGTCGTGGAGGGTGAAGATACGATCGCGGTGCGAGGTGGTCGGGTCTTTGATCACGGCGGCGAACGAACGTCCGTCGAGGTCGGCGGGAACGGCGTCGCCGGCGAGGTCCAGCAGGGTGGGCAACAGGTCGAGCCAACTGACCATCGCTGACGAGCGGGTGCCGGGTTCGATGTAACCGGGCCAAGTGATGATCAAAGGCACCCGGATGCCTTCGTCGTAGAGGTTCCACTTGCCGAACGGCCATTGGCCGCCGTGATCGCTGGACAAGACCGTGATGACTCCGGAGCCCAACGCCGTGTTCACGATCTCGCGGGTACGGGCGCAATCGGTGTCTCCGGCCGTGACGTCGGTGTAATACCGGGCCCGGAAGAGGCGCGTATCCGAAGTATCGATATGGAACGGCGGAATGATCACCGCGGCCGGATCGTAGCCATCGACGGCGGGCCAGGGCACGTGGGGCGAATTGGTGCCGACAAAGATCGCGACGGGACGGGAAAGGTCGCGCTGAGCCAGCCAGTCAGTGATGGCATCGAAGTCGAGATTGGTTTGATCAATGAAATCGAAGTGATGACGGGGAGCGTCCTTGCCGTGAGCAATTTTCCCGAACGCAGCGGTCTGGTAGCCGAGGGCGTTGAAGCGATTTATCAGGGACGACACGTCGTCGCGCATATAGGTGTGGTTGGCCCGGGCGCCGTTGTGCAGGGGCGTCAACCCCGTGAGCAGGGCCGCCCGACTGGGAGCACAGGCGGGCGAAGCGATGAAGGCGTGGTCAAAGGTCAGGCCTTCGCGAGCAAGCTGGTCGAAGGTGGGGGTGCGAACATCGGTTGCGCCGTAGGCACCAACGTCGCGCGCACTGAGGTCGTCATTGAGGAAGACGAAAATGTGGGGCCGGGCGGCGGCGGAGAGGAAGGCGGACGATCCTACGGCGAGGAGGAGGCAGAGCAGTCGAAGGCGGGGCATGGGGGTGGGTTCAACGCGTGGCATGGGGCTGATACCGTCGGCTCGAAGCGATTGGATTTTACAGAGAGGAAAAAGCGGAAACAAACGGGGCCTCAAAATAGGTAAACCAGTCGATTTTACCTTCGGTGGGATAGTTTCTCTGCTGAGGGTCCCTAGGAAAACTGTTCGGGGGTGGTTTGCGAGAGGATGCAGGGAGGACCGTTAGACCGACCTAGTGGCCGGTGAGGATGTGATCGATGAGGGCGGGCACGTGATTTTTGTAACGGGTATGGGGCAATACGGGCGACTCTTTGGGGAAGGTTGCCACCAGAGGGTGCAGTGCGTCCGCGAGCTCACCGAGATTATCAATCACGCCGAGTGCGGCGAGAGAGGGCAGATGGGGTTTCGTGGTATCGGCGATTTCACCCAAGCGCTGGAGCGCGCGTTTGGCATCCTTGGCTGATCCATACCGCACCAACAGGTCGGCGGCACGGACTTGGATCTCCGCGGATTCGTCGTCGAGGCAGGGGCGGATTGAGGATAAATAGCTTTCAATGGTCGCGACGGACTGGCGGCCGATACCGTAGAGCGTCCAAAAGCGAATGGCGGAATCGGGATCCTTAAGATTGGCCTTGGTTTTGGCGACGGTGGGCAACACGCCGAGGGTGGCTTGATGCGCGTAGACGGCGACCTTGGTGACATCGTAGTTTCCCGGAATGCGGGCCCAATCGTAGGGGGATATGCCGGCGGCGAGACGATGGAATTCGGCCTCGGGTAGAAATCCGATATCGCGGATGGAGATCATTTGATTGATCAAGGCTGAGGCGAGGCGCTTGCGGTCGTCCTGCCGTTTGGGGTCATCGATCAGGTTGTTGATTTCGTGCGGATCGGATTGGAGATCGTAGAGCTCTTCCACTTGAGTGGGGAGCCAAAAGGCGGATTGGGCCCGGTTGGTTTTACCGGCCTTAAATAGCTCATACCAAAGACGGGTGGACGGGGTCTGCATCTGGTATTGCACGTGTTGTCCGGCGGGGAGATCGGGACGGAAGTTGCGCACGTAAACGTAGCGCCCATCGGTCACCGTGCGGACGAAGTCGGTGCGTTCATCCATGCGACCGCGGAAGCCAAACATGTATTCAGGTTCGGGGGTGATGTATTGCCCAAGAAACGCGTGACCCTGCATCCACTCCGGGGGCTTGATCCCGACGAGACTGAGCACGGTGGGGGCGTAATCGATGAATCCGACGAGGCGGTCGGTCGAACCGCCGGGCACGTAGTCGGCAGGACGTAGGTCGGCGAACTTTTCGGGGATGTAGACGATGAGGGAAACGCGGAGGCCCCGGTTGTTGGGGTTGCGCTTGTGGGAGGGCATGCCGGCCCCGTGGTCGCTGTAGTAAAAGATGATGGTGTCCTCAGTCAGTCCAGCGGTGGCCAGATCGGCGAGATGTTGACCGGCGATGGCATCGGCTTCGGACACGGTGTCATAGTATTGGGCCCAATCCTGACGCACCTCGGGAATGTCGGGGTGGTAAGGCGGGACGATCATCTTGGCCGGATCATGGATGGCCGTGTAGGGACGCCGACGAAGTTGACTTTCGTGACTGACGGTTGAGTTGAAAATGGCGAAGAACGGTCTGCCGTCAGGGCGGTTCTTCCAGTGGGCCTGGTTGGATGATTCATCCCAAAGATCGTCAGGCGTGGAGAGATTGTAGTCCTCCTTGCTGTTGTTGGTGCAATAATAACCGGCCTGCTTGAGGAAGACGGGGTAGGCGTCTTTGCCTTTGGGCGCGGGGACAAAACTGCGCATGTGTTGGCCTCCGCTTGAAGGCGGATAGAGACCGCTGATCAACGTCGTGCGAGCTGGGGCGCAGACTGGTGCGGTCGACCAAGCGAAATTGTAGCGAAATCCCTTGGTGGCGAGCGAATCGACGTGCGGCGTTTTCGCGTAGGCATCGCCATAGGTGCCCATTTCGGGACCGTGGTCCTCACTGGTAATCCAGAGGATATTGGGTTGCTCGGCGGCGTAGAGTGCGCTGCAACCGAGTGCAAAAAGAAGGGTGAGAGCCCGCGTCAGGCGGAGAATGGGGGTAACCATGGAAAGGTTTAACCACGGATGACCGCAATGTGACACGAAGAAAAAGCGGATATGTCCGGCAAAAAGCGCTGCGCCTGACTTGGACGCTCGGACACGGTTTAAAATTCAACGGGGGGAGCATATTTTTGACCGCGAAGGGAACGAACTACCCCGATTGGCGGGGGATTTTGGTGCTCAGAGCCGGTGCGGCCAAGAGATTTAGGGCAAGGAACCGGGGGAGATTTGTTGGATTCTATTTCGGTCGAGTGGCGAATTGAGCGAGTTGACGGGATAAGGCGCGAGCGCGGTCAAATTGAGTGGCGATGAGGTTGAATTGCTCACCGGAATCGACGCCGAGGTCGTAGAGCTCCGGGGGCGATGTTTTGTCGGCGTTGCGGGCGGCGCTATGCGGCAAGTATTTCCAATTACCGGAGCGGATGGCGACCGGTTTGCCGCTAACGAAATAATAGTAGGCCTCGCGCGTGACGGGGGTGTGGGGCGCTTTTATGTGCTCACTGAGGTCGACGCCATCGAGCGCGGCCGCCGGGAGTGTTGCTCCCGCGATGTGCGCCAGGGTCGGGAGCAAATCGATGGTGGCGGCGATTTCGTTGCTTTCGCTGCCATCGGGGATGTGGCCCAACCAACGCATGATGGCGGGCACGCGCACACCGCCTTCGTAGGCGGTGAACTTGCCGTCGCGGAAAGGCGCGGCGCTGCCGGCGTCTTCGCCTTTGCTTAGCCACGGCCCATTGTCGGAAGTGAAGACCACCAAGGTGTTTTCAGAGAGACCAGCGCGATCCAAATGATCCAGGAGGCGACCGACATGGGCGTCGATTTCTTCGATGGTGTCGCCGTAAAGACCGCGAGGGCTTTTGCCCGCGAAGTCGTCGGACGCAAACAGTGGCACGTGGGGCATGGCCGGGGCGAGGTAGATGAAGAACGGTTTTTGCTGCGCCCTAGCTTGGTCGACGAAGGCGATGGTGTGGTCGAAGTAGCGGCGTGTGAGGGTGGATTGATCCGCCGGATATTCGACGATTTCGTGGTCGCGCATGAGAGGGACCCGTTCCTTGAGCCCGGACTTGATCAGACTTGCCCGATCAGCCAGATTGGCGGTGACGAATTGTTGGTCGGTTTGCGCACTGGCCAGATCTTTGCCGTCACGGAAGACGGCGTCGGCGGCGAAAGGTTGAGTAGGTCCGATGAACATGTCGTTGCTGTAGGGAATGCCCCAATACGTGGAGAAACCCCGCGAGGTGGGCAGCGACCCTGGCACATCGCCCAGATGCCATTTGCCGAAACAGGCGGTGGCGTAGCCGGCCTCGCCCAGCACATTGGCGAGCGTGACCTCTTGGGGATCGAGGCCTTTATCTCCGGGCCAATAGACGCCACCAGTGCCGTGGCGATCCGGGTAGCGTCCGGTGAGTAAGGATGCGCGGGATGCACTGCACACGGGCGCGGCCACGTAGAAGTCGGTGAAGCGCAGCCCTTCCGACGCCATTTGATCGAGTCGTGGCGTGCGAATAAGGGGGGATCCGTAGGCCCCGATGTCGTTGTAACCCTGATCATCGGTGAAGATGACGATGATGTTGGGTTGAAGTGGCGAGGTGGTAGGTTGAGCCGGGACGAAAGTCCCAATGTTGAGGACCACCAGCCAAAGGAGGAGCGTTACAGAGCGGGATTTTAGTAGAGTTGGGAACATGACGTATCGTGAGGGGAAATCAGCGGGTCAGGCGGAGAGATTTGGGGGGCGCGATGAATGGGACTTATGGGTAAATGAATTTCAGGGCCAATCTAGTCATCCTCGCGGTTCGGCTTCAATTTAGGATCGACTTTGATTTGAGGGGCCGGAATTTCGCCGTGAGTCAATTCGTCGAGGGAGGCGATGAGCGTGGACTGGAGTTGGGTGTACCGGGCTTGACCGGCGAGGTTTTGGAGCTGATGCGGATCTTGGAGATCGTCGTATAACTCGATCCCACCGTCGCGGTAACGCATCAGGGAATGGGTGGCGGTGCGCACGGCGTGGTTACCTTCCTGATACGTCATGAGATAGACGGAACGCACTTCGGGACCGGACGGATCATTGAGTAAGGGGGTGAGATCGGTGCCCATGTTGTGGACCGGAGGTGTGACGCCGGCGAGGGCGGCGATGGTCGGATAAAGGTCGGTGAGGCCGACGATCTGACGTCGGGGTTGACCGTCGAGGGTGGCTGGGTTGCGGGGGTCGTGGACCAGCAAGACGGTATTGTTCGCGGTTTCCCACAGCGCTTGTTTCGCGACGTGATACTTGGAACCCACGTGGTAGCCGTGATCGCTCCAGAGCACGAGGACGGTGTTGTCGTAGTGAGGGGAATTTTTGTAACCCTCGACGATGCGGC
>CAXBOL010000086.1:0-10645 GCA_963977295.1 uncultured Opitutaceae bacterium | reverse complement strand
TCCGAGGCGATGCTGACGGTGTTCCCCGCAGTCACTTCGAATTCGAGTATGGACGTGTCTATTTGAAAACCTCCGGCAAAATTAAGGGGATCCCCCTGCAGGATAAGTCGAGACGTGGCGGAGCCAGTCGTTGCCAATCTGCCGTTCCCGCGAAGGCGGCCCGCCTCGAAGGAATAGTCGCTGTTGCCCGTCCCAAATTGCAGGGTGCCGCTGTTGATGATGTAGTCGCCCGCGAAGTCCGCCAGATTGGAAGCAAGGGCCCCGTTTATCCGGAAAAACGCCGTGCCGTTTTTGATGAAGTCTCCAGGTTCGGCGGCCGGTGCTGAATCATCGGGCAGGGTGAAGCTGTTAAGTCCGCCGGAGTAGATCCTGAACTGATTGTCGGCCCCGATGGTCAGGTCACTGGATCCCATCCGCACCATGCCTCCCGTTCCGGCCAGCCCCCCAAAACCTTCGCTATCTGCCGTGATGTCGAGCACCGCGCCGGCGGATAATACGACAATTTGATCATTGTCCAAAATGTTCTTCCCGCCCGAACCATCGTCGACGTCCAACTTCAGGGTGCCGGCTTGAATATTGAGGGTTTCAAATCCGAAATCGGTCGTATCCAACGTGAGGATACCATTACCGACTTTGGTGAACTCCCCCGCATTACGGGTATAGGGATAATCGGGGTCATCATATGCGAGCACCCGGCCGGTGAACGTGGTATCCGTCCCATCGTAGCCGACGGTGACAGGGGCGGGTGCCTGCATGTTGCTGTTGGAGTAAGGGAAAAGGTCCCGACTGATGACCCAGTCACCAGCTCCGGCAAGGGAGCCCAGTAATGCTCCGTCTGTTGACCTCGAAGTGTCCAACGTCGCCCCGTCGGCGATGGTCACGGCGGATTGTCGGTTTAGGGCGGAGGCTCGGCCGAAGGTTAAGGTGCCATCGTTGATGAAGGTGGCACCGGTATGGTCGTTGGTGCCGCTCAAGGTTAGCGTGTAATTCCCTTCTTTGGTGACGCTGCCGGTGCCGGTAAGGAAGGATGCATTCAGAGAGGTGAGGCTGGAATTGTCGAAAGTGAGGTTTCCGGCTGCGTTGATCAGAACCGGATTTCCACTGCCCGTGCTCCCGCCGTTGCCCAGGGCCAACGTGCCGTTGTCGATGATGATTTCACCGGTGAAGCCAAGGTTGTCGGTCAACGTCAGGGTGCCGGTGCCGGTTTTGATGAGTTCGGCCTCAGACGTGCCATCAATGGTTCCAGAGAATGTCGTATTTGCATCGTTGCCGCCCGCCGTCACGGTGCCCGTGCCAATGCGCACTCCACCGGCACCTTTGATGGCTCCAACTTCGGCAGTCTGATCGATAACATCCAGAACTGCGCCGGACTTCACATCCACGGTGCTTGACGTCAGGTTCCCGCCGCGCAGTTCGAGGGTGCCGTCGTTGATGTTGGTCTCACCCGTGTGGGTGCTATTGCCGCGCAGGATGAGAGTGCCGGTGCCGTTCATGTTCACTTCACCCGAGCCGGAAATGACGCCGCGGAAATCGCCGTCGTTCATGAAGATGTCGCGGGTGCCAAGCGTGATGTTGCCCGATCCGGTAAGGGTGTCGAAGCCTTCATCCTCGGCGGAAATGTCGAGCGTGGTGCCATCCCCTAAATTTACGGTAGCACCGCCGAGAATGTTGCCGGCGGCCAACGCCACCGTGCCTTCCTGGATGTCGATCGTGCCGGTGAGGGTGTTCTCGCCGCCGAGGGTGAGGATGCCGTCGCCGTGTTTCTGGAAGGTGCCGGTGTCGCCGCCCGTGATATTGCCGTTGTAGGTTTGGGCAGTCGGGTTGGTGCTGATGAGCGTGCCAGAGCCGAGGTCGATGGTGCCGCCGGTGCCGGAGACGGTGCCGAGGGTTTCGGTGACGTCGTTGAGATCGAAGGTGCCACCGTTGACGACGAGATCGGAGGTGTCGGCGATGCGTTCGTTGGCGCCCAGCCGCAGCGTGCCGCCGGTGACGGTGGTGTCGCCGGTGTAGGTGTTGGCGGCGGAGAGCGTGACCGTGCCGGAGCCGGATTTGGTGAGTCCGACCGATCCAGTGCCGCCGAGCGAGGCGGATACCGTGCCCGAAACGACATTGAAGCCTACGGCGCTGGTGAACGCGCCCGGTCCGGTGATAGACCCTGAGTTAAGGGTCAGCTCGCCCCCGAGATCTTCGCTGTCCTCCAAGGCGAGTTCGCTGCCATTGTTGATGATGACGTGGGAACTGGCCCGGAGGGTATTGCCGCCGTCGTTGCTCAAGGTAAGGGTGCCGCCGTCGATGATGGTGTTTCCTCGATATACGCTGGTGCCGGTCAGGGTGAGGTTACCGTTGCCGGACTTGGTGAGCCCTCCGGTGTCGTCGGTCTCGCCGATGACGCCGGCGAAGGTGAAATCGGCGCCGGCACTGTCGTGGCCCAGTCCGATGGTGGCGGCGTCCAATTTGACGCGGCCCGTGCCGGTGAGGATGCCGAAGTCCTCGTTCTCGTCCGAGAGGTCAAGGATCGTGGTGCTGCCGTCGAGGTGGACGGTGGCGTTGTCGCTGAGGGTGTTGCCCGTGCCGATTTTCAGGGTGCCGGCGTCGACCTCGAAGAGACCGGAGAAAGGATTGGTGGCATCGATGAGCAGGGTGCCGCTGCCGGTTTTGGTGAGCTGGGAGGCGGAGGATCCACTGATGACGCCATTGATGGTGAGGTCATGTGAGCCGGTGTTGATGGTGCCGTGGTTTTCGGTGACGGTGACGGTGCGATTGGAGCCAAGGGTGAAGGAGTCGGTGACGGCCAAAGCGCCACCGTCGAAGGTGAGATCGCTGGTGGAATCGCCGATGTTGGCCGCTGCGGCGATACTGAGGACGCCTTCGCTGAAAGTGGTGCCGCCAGTGTAGGTGTTGGTGCCAGAGAGGGTGAGGGTGTTGGCGCCGACTTTCCTGAGTCCGCCCGCGCCGGAGATAACTTTGCCGAACGAGTCGTTGGAGCGGTCGGTGTCGAAAGCGAGTGTGCCGGACGCGACCGCGAGCGCGCCGGTGTGCCCACTGAAGATATCGGATGGGGACTTGTCTTCATCACCGATGGTCCAAGTGCCGCTGCCGTTTTTGGTGAGGTCGCCGGTGCCGGTGATTGTTCCAGCGAAGGTCGCGTCGAGATTGTCGGCGCCAACTCCGGCACTGTTGCCGTTGAGATTGAATGTGCCCTGACCGGAGAGAGAGCCGAAGCCTTCACCGCCGGCCAAAGTGAAGGTGCCGCCGGCGTCGATCTGCACGGCGTTATCATCCCCGAGGGAATCATCGGCGCCGGCGATAAACCGACCGCCAGCAAACACGTGGACATTGCCCGTGAAATCCCCGAAAGCATCCCAATCCCCGGTGAGCGTGAGGGTGTTGCTGCCATTGCCCTTCACGCCGAGCGTGCCCACGCCCTTCAAGTAGTCATGGGTGAGCGTGTAACTGGCGGCGGAAGTATCCAATGCCAGGATGCCTGCGGCGATCTCGAGGGCACCGGAGTGCCCGGAGAGCATGGAGGTGATCGACTGACTGCCGTTGCCGAAGGTGAGGGTGCCCAGGCCGGTCTTGCGGATATCTCCCGGGCCGGAGAACGGGTTGATCAAGCGATCGCCGGTGTCGCCGTCGGCGGTCTCCAAGGCCAGATTGGCTTCGGCAATATTGAAATCGCCGGTGAAGCTGTAGGCGTCGCTGGTGTAGTCGGTGGAGATTTTGTTGGTGCCTAGCGTAAAAGTGTCATCGGCACTCGCATCCGTAGAGATTTTGAATGTCCCGGAGCCGTCGAGCGCGCCGGAGAAGGTCGAGTCCTGGCTGTTGGCCATGATCTCGAGAAGTTTGTCACCCAATACGATGGTGCCTTCGCCTGTGATATTACCGAATTTTTCGGCTTCTGAGGTGATGTTGAGAATTCCATCGCTCTCGATATCGACGATGGCGCTGTTGCCTAGGGCGTTACCGGTAGCTAGGCTGAGGGTGGCGCCTCGGACGATAATGGTGCCGCTGTAGCCGGAGTTAGAATACGAGGATGTATTGCTGTTGATGACGAGCTGGGCGGACAGGGAGGCGGCGCAAAACAAAGCCCAGCCCAGCCCAAAGGGGATTCGTCGGAGTCGGCTCTGAGGAGTGTGTCGGGCAACGCGCATGCGCGCGTTGTGGCCGATCTGGGGAGGGTCCTCTACCCGGGAATGACGAGCGGTCAGATTACGGACGAACGGTTAATCGATGAATTTGAGCACCGTCCCACTCAAAGTAACCTAATAGGTTACTTTAAAGCGTCGTCTTCGACTGCGGGTTCGACCTTGTCCAAGAGAGAGAAAGAGAACCACCGAGGATGAGCTGTCGGGCGATCCGTTCGGGTCGGACGCAATCCGAGTGGATCAAACGTGGGGGATCAGATCACGGACGTCGGCCCACTGGCGGCGGCTGGGGCGAAGGGGGGTGGGGTAGCCGGAGAGATATACTTGGGGGCGGCCAATGATGTCATGGGTGACGCCGGTGACGCGTCGGAGGTTGATGATGAACTGGCGATGAATGCGGGCGAAGGTGTCGGGCGGTAGGAGTTCTTCCCACTCCTTCATGGTGCGTTGGGCCAAGTGGCGGGAGCCATCAGCGAGGTCGATGCGGGTATAGTTCTGCTCGGCGGTGATGACGGTGACATCGGGGAGGGCGATAAACCGGGAACCGTTGATGGTGGGCACGAAGAGCGCGTCGGTTGCGACGGGTGGGGGCCGGTCGATGGGAGCGGCGGGGCGCGCCTCGATCCGCTGCAACGCGGCGGCCAAGCGCTCGGGGGTGACGGGTTTGAGGATGTAGTCGAGGGCGTTCACCTCGAAGGCGAGCACGGCGTGCTCTTCGAAAGCGGTCACAAAGATAATCTGCGCGGTCGATGCGATGTGGGGCACGAGGTCGAAGCCGCTGCCGCCAATGAGTTGGACGTCGAGCAGGACCAAATCGTATTCGATTCGGGTGAGGAGGCGGTCCCGCGCATCGGCCACGTTGCCCGCTTCGCCGACGATCTCGATCTTCGCGTGGGCCGACAGCAGTCGACGCAAGGTCGAGCGAGAGCGCGGGGAATCGTCGATGATGAGGGTGCGAAGCATGGGGCGAGGAGGGAAAGGCTGAAAGCTGAAAGACTGAAAAGCTGAAAGCTAAAATATGGATGAGGTAGGCGCTGACTGGTTAGTTTTTAACTACGAATTGGTCCTTCTTTGCCAAGGCTATGGAGGGCACGGCACGAACGCAGTGAAACCTGGGGAGCGGGTTTCTAAGCAAGCGTCATTGGTGGGCCTTTTAGGGTTAGGGTGGCGGTGACGCCGAACTTGCTGGGGCCGATGGTGAAGGTGTGGCGGCCGGGGTAGTAGCTCTGGAGGCGGCGGCGAATGTTGTTGAGTCCGATGCGATTGGAGGATCGCTCCCGGAGGGCAGTCGCTTCCAGCCAGTGGCCGGAGTTGCTGATCATGATGGTCAATGTATTCGAATCTCCGGCACGCGTGGTGACGTCGATCCTGATGTGTTGAGTGCTGGTCTCGGCGCCGTATTTGAGGGCGTTCTCGACGAGAGGTTGGACGAGCATGGTGGGCAGGGTCATCGTCCTGGCCGCGGGATCAAAATCGAGATTCACCACTAGGTTTTCCTCCCAGCGATCTTGTTCGATTCGGAGGAACGTTTCGATCATCGCGCACTCATCGGCGACCGTTTGCAGGCCGTCTTGGCGCAGGGTGAACACGAGTCGACAGAATTCAGTGAGACGATCAAGTAGCGCGATCCCGGTCGTGGCGTTTTCGGTGAACCGGGAGCGCAGGCCCTCCAGCGCATTGAACAGGAAATGCGGGTTGAGCTGATAACGGAGCGCGAGCAGTTGGGCATTCTCAGCGCGAAGTTCGGCGGCCTCACGTGAGAGCATCTCGGCGGCGACGGCGCGACGTTTGAGGCGATAGGCGACGGTGAGCAGGAGAATTAGCAGGACGGCGGCGGCGGCGACGGCGATGAGGAATTGACGCTGGGATAGAGCTAGCGCCAGTTCAGTTTCGCGTTGGGCGGTGCGGATGGCGGCGTCGACTTGCACGGAATCGGTGAACTCCGAAGCGTTGGCGATCGACATTTTCGCGGGCTGAAAGAACTGGGGAGCAAAGTCCTCCTGATTGCGGAGGTCGGTCGCTTGGCGCAGAGCCGCATAAGCGGCGGGAAAGTTGCCTTCGGTCGAAAGCAGTAAGGCTCGAGCATCTTGGAGCTCGGCTTTAAACCCTGATTCTTGCGGGGAGGCAGCGGCGGCCAATTCACGATTAACGATCTCCAGCGCGTAGGCGGACTCACCGAGTTGATTGAGGAGGCGCAGGTAGTTGCCCCATTGCTTAGCGGTTCGGGATATGCGTTGTCCGATGGATTCGGCTGATTTGAAACGTTCGGAGGCGAGTGCGAGTTCGTTTTGATGATACGCAATCCAGGCGAGTGCTTCCCACGCCTCTGCTTCGATATCGGGGCGGTTTTGCACCGCGGCCATGTCTTTCACCTCGAGCCAACGTCGCTCCTGGCGGGATTGGTCGCGAGGGGAGCCCCGCCCGAGCCGGGACCGGTGCAATTTGATCGCAAGTTCATCCACGCCGTCCAGCGCCAGCAGTGAGTCATAAGTCTGCTCTCGGGGGTAGGTGGTTGAGAAACTCTCCTGGATGGTGATCTCGGCCAAGGTAGCCTCAACCAACGCGGTTTGATTTCCTGAGGATTGCGCCAGTTTAATGGCTTCAGCTGCGACGGGCAGGCCCCGCTCGGCGTTTCTCTCGATCCGGTAGATTTCCAGCTGCGCGAGATAGAGGCGGAGCAGGCTAGGGGCATCCTCGGAAGCGAGGGCGAGGGAAGCCGCGGACTGCAAATGAGAGATGGCAGAAGCGTTTTGATCCGCCGCGAGTAAGCGGCGGGCCAAGTCCACCCGCACCTCGACTATTGCATGGTAGTGGTCGAGGCCGGTGAGCTCCTTTTTAGAACTGACGAGCTCGGCAAACAGGGCGTCAATTTCGCCCCCGTGAGCTGCAACCGCCTGCTGGGTCAGGTTTTGATAACGGGTCTCTGGATCGGCCGGTTGGCCGACGATCTCGATGGGACCAAGCGTCGCGCATAGACTCAGTAGAAGGATCGGGCGGAGCGCGGCAGACATCAGCGAGACTCAGTCTGTCAGGCAGGCCTTGAAGCCGTCGGTGAGGGCGGTGCGGTCGAGGTTTTTGCCGATGAAGACGAGGGTGTTGGTGCGGGGAGTGTCCCCCCATTCTTTATCGAATTTGGCGTCGAAGAGCATGTGCACGCCTTGGAAAACGAGGCGCTTGGGGGTGCCTTTGACACTCAGGACGCCCTTACTGCGGTAGATGTCGTTGCCCTTGGTCTGGAGTAATTTTCCAATCCAATCGTTGAGCTTTTGCGGGTCGAGATTGCCGGGGGTGGTAATGCCGACCGAGGAGACCTCTTCGTCGTGGGAATGGGTGTGCTCGTAATCCGGCTGCCAAACGGGTTTCACGTTCTGGCCGTTCACCGGAATGTGCAGCGGGTGGTCGCCGCAGCCTTCGAAGACGAGGTAAGTGCCTGGAGTGGTGATCTCAAGTTTGTAACGGCCGTTGCCTTCATCGAGGATGAGGCGCTGCAGGGTGGGCCCGGGGGTAATGGTGTCGCCTTCCGCGACGCGGTTTTCCCAGTCGGAAAAGGACACCACGGCGATATCGCGAGCGGCATCGACGATGTCTTGGTCGGTTGAAAGAATGGGCATGACGACGACGTCGAGTTCGTTTTCGGCGTGGTGGTGGTGGTGATGATTGTGGTCATGGTCGCAGCCGGCATGGTCGTGGTCGTGATCATCATCCACGTGACCAATAACAAGTTCGTGGGTGCCGACGGGGAGCGGGTAGGCTCCGGCCCACTCGAACGGATAGGACGGTTCGAGGAATTTGGGGTCGAGATCGGTAATCCGGGAAAGCATGAAGCCGCCGACATTGAGCACGCGGTTGAGGGGGAGGTCGCATTGCACGGTGCGTTCGATGCGGGCGGCAGCGTTCATGCCGCGGATGCGCGATTCGAGGGTGGCGAGATCGGCGGGGGAGACCAGATCGGTCTTGTTGAGGATGAGCACGTCGGCGAAAGCGATCTGCTTTTTGACCTCGGGCGCGTCGTCGAAATGCTGGATCACGTGTTTGGCGTCGACTACGGTCACGATGCTATCGATGCGGAAATGGGCCTTCATCTCATCGTCAGTGAAGAATGTCTGCGCGACGGGACCAGGGTCGGCGAGCCCGGTGGTTTCGATGAGGATGCCGTCGAGGCGATCCTTGCGCTTCATTAGCCGTCCCAAGACGCGAATAAGGTCGCCCCGCACACTGCAGCAGATGCAGCCATTGTTCATTTCGAACAACTCTTCATCGCTTTGGATCACGAGTTGGTTGTCGACGCTCACTTCGCCAAATTCGTTTTCGATCACGGCGAGCTTTTGGCCGTGTTGCTCGGTCAGGATGCGATTTAAGAGGGTGGTTTTACCGGCACCGAGGAAGCCGGTGAGCACGGTGACAGGAATGGGTTCGGCGACGGACATGGAGTGAGACGTTTGTGATCAGGGAGGTTCCGTCAAGTAGACCTAAGTATCTCCCGTTAAGCAAATCTGCCCATGGGTGGGTATTTGACACCTCAGAAGGGTGAAGAACAGGGTTAAGGTGGCTTTTGGGCTGCGTTTCGACGTGGTCAGTTATTTTCTCATTTGTTCCCAACGTTTTCTTCTTCGTGTTTGATAAACTCTCCTTCCAGTGGCGCATAACCTTGCTGGTTATCTCGGTCACGCTGGTGTCTTTAATTGCCGCCAGTGTGGGATTTTTGACGATGGAAGTGGTGCGGATTCGCGGCGATGTGGCGGAGCGTTTGGAGAAGACCCAGCAGATTTACGTGGAGAGAATATCCCGTATTCTGGTCAGAAATCCGGCGACAACGGATCTGCCCTTGGAAGATTTGGTCCAAGAGCCCACGGTGCTTGCGGCGGCGGTGTATTCGATGGAGAACCGGATCTTGGACCGCTACATCCGGGCGGAGGAGGCAGAGTTTATCCCGCCTCCTTTCAAATTGAGTCTGTCGCCGAACTACGTGACGCGGTTCAGCTACCTGTTCGATGGGGAAGAGCGGGTCGGCATCATCTACATGAAGGCCGAAATCAAGGGCTGGGCGGAAGAAGGGTTGATCGAGCCGTTGCGCGGGGTGGGCATGATCGCGCTTTTAAGCATTTTGGTGGGAATGATCGCCTCGCGGATTTTGCAACGTTCGATCACGCGGCCAATTTCGGAATTGGCACGGACCTCGAAACGCATCGCGGTTATTCGCTGCGCGCCCCGGGATCGGGGGACGGAGAGATCGGTGCGTTGATTAGTTCATTTAACGAGATGTTGGAGATGATTGAAAATCGGACGGTGGCATTGGATCGGGCCAAGGCATCCGCCGAAGCCGCCAAAGAGGAACTGAGTCGTTCCAATTCCCAGCTCGCCGATCTGAATAAGAATCTCGAAAACATGGTGACGGAGCGGACGGTGGAGTTGGAGCACGCCATGATCTCGGCGCGTGACGCCAACGAGGCCAAGAGTGCGTTTTTGGCGAAAATGAGCCACGAACTTCGCACGCCCATGAATGCGATCATCGGTTATTCCGAAATCCTCCTGGAGGATGCGGAGGATGACGGCGATGAAAGCACAGCTGACGACTTGAAGAAAATCCTCAGCGCGGCTCGGCACCTGTTGGGGCTGATCAATGATGTGCTTGATCTCTCGAAGATTGAAGCGGGACGCATGGATTTGTTTGTCGAGGAGCAACCGGTGCAGGCACTGGTCGATCAGGTCTACAGCACGGTCGCGCCAATGATCGCCAAAGGAGGCAATGAGTTTGTCGTTGAGGTAGGTCCGGACGTGGATGTGATCCGCACCGACGAGACAAAGTTGCGTCAAATTCTACTCAATATCCTGAGCAATGCGGCGAAGTTTACCAAAGCGGGCACCGTGACGCTCAAAGCGTATCGCACGGGAGCGGGGTCCGAGGCGCGGATTGTTTTTGCCGTGCAAGATACCGGTATCGGCATGACGGCGGAGCAATGTGGACGAATTTTCGAAGCGTTCTCCCAGGCCGATGTTTCTACGGCGAGCAAATACGGAGGAACCGGGTTGGGGTTGGCTATCACCCGTCAATTCTCGCGCCTGATGGGCGGCGACGTCGCGGTGGAAAGTATCCCGGGTCAAGGCACCACGTTCACCGTCGATCTGCCGGTTTCGGTGGAAGATAAATCAATTCCGAGCGCGGCAATGATTTCCGCCGTGGGCGGGTTGGCTCTGGATCCGACGCAAACGTTGGCGGCGTCGGTGCAGGTTTTGCTCATCGCTGATGACGAAGGTTTAGTCGACGGGGTTAAAGAGCTGTTGCCGGGCGAAGGGTATCAGTTGCTGCATCTGAGCGATCGGACGGAGGCACTTGGTTTTGCCCGGGAAACACCGCCTTCGGTTATCTTGTTGGACGTGTTGATGGGCGGGGGCGTCGGCCTGGACGTGCTCAATCACCTGAAGGCCGACGAAAAACTGGCCTTGATTCCGGTTATCCTGCTCACCGGCGCTGGTGAGGGGGGCACGCCCTCCCTCGCTTT
>CAXBOL010000085.1:0-10710 GCA_963977295.1 uncultured Opitutaceae bacterium | reverse complement strand
GGTGCACCACACCACGAGCGTGTCCTCCAACAGGCCTCGTCGACGCATGTCGTGAATCAAGGCCGCCGTCGGTTGATCCATGATCTCCGCCTGCATCGCATGAGTTTTGAGAATGTCGCTGTGTGAATCCCAGTTGGTGATGCCGTTGCCTCCCGACGGGTCGCTACCATTGAACAACTGCACCACCCGCACGCCTTTCTCGATCAGCCGCCGGGCGAGGATACAGTTTTTGGCATACTCCCGCTTCAAATCGGAACCGCTATCAACCCCGTATTCGGTGAGGATGGACTGAGGCTCACCTTCGATACTCATGACCTCCGGCACCGAGGTTTGCATCTTGCCGGCCAACTCATAACTCGCAATTCGCGCCGCCAAATCCGAGTCCTCGGGAAACTGGGCCAGGTGCTTCACATTAAGGCGTTGCAACAAGTCATTGGCCCGTCGGTCATCCGCGGCGGATATACTCGCCGGACGGTCCAGATTGGCGGGTGGATTCTTGGCCGTAAAATCCGTGCCTTGGAAGGCTGCCGGCAGAAACCCGTTGCCAAAATTATTCTTACCCGACCGCGCCATGCCCCGCGGATCGTTGATTGCCACAAAGGCCGGCAACTCCTGGTTCTCCGTGCCCAGCGCGTAAGTCACCCACGCGCCAAACGAAGGAAAGCCTTCCATCGTGAAGCCGGTGTTGAAGAAATTCTCCCCCTGCGGATGCGCACTCGTATCTGTCGTGAGCGAATGGAAGAAGCAAAAATCATCGGTTTGCTTGGCCAAATGCGGCACCAGCTCCGAGACATATTTTCCGGTTTGGCCGCGCGGCTTAAAGTCCCAGAACGGCTGGGCAATATTGCCCGTCGGTCCTTCGAAGGTCACCGCGGGCATCCCCGGAGGTTTCTGCCCGTGATATTTAAACAGATCGGGCTTGTAGTCGAAGGTATCGACGTGACTCACCGCCCCCGGGCAATAAATCATCAGCACCTTTTTGGCCGCCGCCGGGAAATGCGGCGGACGCATGCCATACGGATTACGCGGATCAATGATCGGGCGAATGGGTCCCCCAGCCGCCGAAAAATTCATCAGATTGTCCGACGCCAGCAGCTGCGAAAGCGAAAGTCCTCCGAGCGCCAAACCGGCCTGACCGAGAAAATTACGCCGACTGAGAAGACGCTGACCGTGGAACGATAATTTTTCTTCAAAGTGGCTCATGGCAAAAAGGCAAATTCGTTGGCGTTTAACAAGGTGCGGCTAACGACCCGCAAGCCGCCTTGATCTGCAACTTCGAGACAAGCTTGGAGTTCGTCGGCTGCCGGTTCGCGTCCCAACACCAATTCAAAGAGCCGAGCGGTAGCCGCACGTTGATCGCCACCCGACTCCGCCAAGGCGCGAGCGGTAATGAAATCAGCCTGCTCCACCGCAAAATCGCTGTTCATCAGATTCAGGGCCTGTAAGGGAGTTGTCGATACGGGACGTTTGGCTCGCACTTGACCACAATCGGGGAAATCAAACGCCGTAAAATTCCGATCATCCACCCGACGCATCCGTTCCTGATAAAGCAATCGGCGCCAGGTTTCCGGTCCATGATTATCCAACACCTCCCACTGCGCATAGGTCTTTTTCACGTTGTGGATCCGGTAACTCTTTCCACCGACTGCGGGATCCAGTTTTCCGGAAGCCTGTAAAATTCCATCGCGAATCACTTCGGCTTCCACGCGACGCGGTGGGAAGCGCCACAAATACATCGCCGTGGCATCCTTCGCCAACGCGTCCGTCCGGGGGGCGCTCGACTGCGTGTAGGCGTCGGTCAGCAGCATGCGTCGAATCATGCCTTTGACCGACCATGCCGTGCCCGGCCCATCCTGCGAATGCATGAATTCTGCGGCGAGGTAGTCGAGTAGCTCCGGATGACTGGGCGGGGCCCCGGCCACCCCAAAGTCGGCGGGAGTCGTCACAATCCCGGCCCCGAAAATATGGTGCCAAATGCGATTCACCATCACCCGCGCGGTCAGCGGGTTGTCGGGATCCGCCACCCACTGGGCGAACTTCAGTCGCCGTTCCTCGTCGGAGGCGGAATTGTCCAAACCGAGGTCCCCATCCAATACCGTGAGCCCAGCCGGCGGCACCTCGTCGCGGGGACTTTCCGGACTTCCGCGATTGAAGATTCGCGCGACCGCCGGCGGGATAAATTCGCCGACGAAGCTCGGTTGTGGCCCTTCGGCCAGCAACGTCTCAATCGTTTCCTGGAGTCTATCCAAGGCCCCCGACTTCGCCGTATCCGCCTTGACCATACTTTCGGCCTTGCTAGTCGAGGTGACCTCCACCCACTGCCCGTGCTCGTTCAAGGCTTCGACTTTGAAGGCGACGGGCTTGAAGGGGTTATAAGTTAAAAGATAATCGGTTTCGAAAAAGTATTCCCGGTTATTGCTGAGGGTGAGACGGTCGACTCGACTTGGGGCCGGAAAATCAAACTGCACCCAGGGCCGCGTTTCATCCACGTCACTGGTTCGCCCCTTCCACACCATCGTGCTGTAATCGCCATCCGTCAAATAATCCGCTTCACCGCCCAATTGGGTATTTTCTTCCGGCGCAAACACCACCGTGCCACCCGAGCAGAGGGCCAGATTCTTCTCCGGCTCATCCGGCCCGAACAGTTCCAATTCGTCCAAATTGACCGATTTCTGGGCAAAGGACACGCGCACCGACTTGGTCATGACCGGCTCAAAGTGAAGCTCCCCCCAGCCCTGCCAATACTCCTGCCAAGCCCCGCCGTCGCGCGCGAGCTCGCTCCGCTCTCCATCGATGATTGCGAGCAGTTCCTTTGCTCGCTTTTGACGGGCCTCGAGCGGATCAGCTTCGGGATAACGACCGCCGAATTCCACCCCTTGAAACACCCCCGTCAGCGAATAATAGTCACCGATCGAAATCGGGTCGAATTTGTGATTGTGACATCGCGCGCAACTCACCGTCAGTCCGATCATCGACGCGCTCACGGTTTGAGCAATTTCGTCCAGACGGTCCGCTCGCGCCTGGCGAATAGCTGACTCTTCCCGCCCCACCGTCGCCGCGGGCACATGCGGCCCTGCAACGAGGAACCCGGTCGCCACGCCCACGCCGAGCTGATCGCCCGCGATTTGCTCCCGAATGAACTGATCGTAGGGTAGGTCGTCATTGAAGGCGTTCACCACGTAGTCGCGATACATCCACGCGTTCTTCCGATAAAGATTCGCCTCCGAGCCGTTCGTCTCGGCCCAGCGGATTACATCCAACCAATGCTGCGCCCAACGTTCCCCGAAGTGCGGCGAAGCCAGATACTCGTCGACGAGATTCCGAAACGCCTGCTCCGGGTCTCGGGCGTGGGCCTGCTGGAACTTCGCAATGCGCTCCGGCGTGGGCGGCAGGCCCGTCAGGATTATCGCGGTGCGCCGGATCAAGGACCGAGCGTCGGCCTTGGGGTTGTAAGTTAAATCGTGCGCGTTGAGCGCGTTCAGTAGAAACGCATCGATCGGGGTCGAAGCTCCGGCCACCACCGGGGAGGCTGGACGCTGCACGGGTTGCAGCGACCAGAAATCACTCCCGCTTGATGCCGTCACCTCGGCAAAATTTTCGGGCAACACCGCGCCTTGAGCGATCCACTGCTCAATCGTCGCGATCTGTGCTTCCGGCAGCGGGTCCGCCTCGTGCGGCATGCGATACTCCGCATCGGGCTCCCGCAACACTTCGACCAAGTAACTGTCCTTCACGTCGTGCGGCACCACGGTGGCGATACCGGAACCTCCGCCGCCCATTAACTTCTCCACCAAGTCGACCCGAAACTCCGACTCCGACTCCACTGCCCCGTGACAGTCCAAGCAATTGCGCTTCAGAATGGGCCAAACGTCCCGCCCAAAGTCCACCCCCTCCTCAGCCGCCAGTGACGCCGTAACCAAGCCAGCAACGACAAAAAATCGAACTAGAGAGACGAGAGGGATACGGGGAATCACAGTCAGGGGAACGCTCAGGCTATTAAGGGACAGAAAGCGTTGAAAAGATCGCCCTGCAGGCCTTGGGACTCAACCTTCCTAATCCCTTAAGCGTTCAATCCTTGGATCGCTGTCCCGACCTTCCAGGTGAGGGCCCTCCGGCCCTTTAGCGCATTTTAAATAGATCCGTAGCCTTAAACCGGAAGGAAGGGCTCTAACTTCGGGACATCAGACTTTATCGTTGTAGTCGGGGTCGCTGACCCCGAAGCAGGCTGAAAGCGCACACCGAGGCCGGGGACCCCGGCTACAGTGTTTCGACAAAAGCTTATCCGATATTACCGAGAATTTCCGCGACCTGATTCACATCCTTATCGCCGCGTCCACTGAGATTAATCACCAGAATTTCATCCGATCTCATCTCTTTGGCCCGCTTCAATCCATGCACCAACGCGTGAGTCGATTCGAGGGCCGGGATAATGCCTTCCATGCGGGAGAAAAGCTGAAAAACTTCCATGACCTCGTCGTCACTGGCGTTCGCGAACGTAATGCGACCTTGGTCTCGGTAAAACGCGTGCTCCGGTCCAATCGCCGCGTAGTCCAGTCCCGCACTGACAGAATGCGTCAGTTCGATCTGTCCGTCCGGATCCTGCAGAATGTAGGTCTTACATCCCTGCAACACGCCAAGTTTGCCGCCTTCGAATCGCGCCGCGTGCTCGCCCCGGGAGATGCTCCGACCTCCGGCTTCCACCCCAACCATCCGCACGGAGGGGTCTTCCAAAAAGTCGAAGAAGAATCCGATCGCATTGGACCCGCCACCCACGCACGCAATCATCTCGTCTGGCAGACGGCCTTCCCGCTCGAGCAGTTGCTTCTTCGTTTCTTGACCAATCACCCGATGGAAATCTCTCACCATCATCGGGTAAGGGTGCGATCCGAGCGCCGACCCCAGAATGTAATGCGTCTCGCGCACATTGGTCACCCAGTCGCGCATCGCCTCGTTGATCGCTTCCTTAAGCGTCTTTTGGCCGGCTTCGACGCCGATCACTTCCGCCCCCATCAACCGCATGCGAAACACATTCAGCGCCTGCCGTTCCATATCAACCGCGCCCATGTAAACGCGACAAGACAGTCCAAACTTCGCGCAAACCGCCGCCGTCGCGACGCCGTGCTGACCCGCCCCGGTCTCGGCGATAATCCGTTTCTTACCCATGCGGATCGCGAGCAAGGCTTGGCCGATGGCGTTGTTGATCTTATGCGCCCCCGTGTGGAGGAGATCCTCGCGTTTAAGGTAAATCTTGGCCCCTCCGCAGTGCTGGGTAAGCCGTTCCGCGAAATAGAGCTCCGTCGGACGTCCCGCAAATTCCTTCAGGTGATGGCGCAATTCTTTGAGGTAGCCCTCGTCCTTCCGCGCGATTTCATACGCCTCGCCCAGTTCTTTGAGCGCGGTCATCAAGGTCTCGGGCACGTAAACGCCGCCATAGGGACCAAAATGCCCTGCGGTATCGGGCAAGGAAAAGCGATTGATCGGTTCGGCGGTGAGATTGGCTGCGGTCGAAGACATGAACGGACACATTGGGTCACCAAATCTCCGACTGGCAAACCGGATTTCAATTCAGTCAAAATGATGCGCCATGAAAATCAGGGGATGAGCCAAAAGCACCGGGTCGTCGTAAGATCCGTGCATACCCGCGGTGCTGGTGTAGGAGTCGTGCTTGCACGCGATGCCTGCGGCGGAGTGGCAAATCGCACTGTTTCATTCCCCATCCGATTTACCGCCAAGTGAGCCGAGAACAGACTAATTGAACACCAAGGTCGCAAAGAACGCCAAGAATCCCCCTTATTTTGCGAATACTCAGACAGCTTTCGTGGCCTTCGTGTGTTTCGTGGTCATCACCCGGTTACGCCCCACCGCCGTCCAATTTCGAGTATTCCGTGCACACCACATCGACCCCAACCTGCAGTCCTCGCCCACGCTGACGGCTTTGCTCCCTTGGCGACCTTGGTTTAAAAAACAAACCAGTCCTCGCCGGCCGCCACCATCCCGGGCGCCCACTCCCATCACTCCCCATCTGCGATCTTGCCAAACGCCGCGACGTCCTTGCTCGGCAAGGGTTTCGTAAACGCCGACACGACCACAAACACCACTACGTTGCCGACTACTCCCCAAGCGCCCTTATCGATCATGCCGAGCATCGCCTGACGCATGCCCGCCAATCCGTCGCCGAGTTCCGGCATAAACGGACTGATGAAAAACACGATGGCCAACCCCGTCACCATACCCGCGACCGCTCCTTCGCGGGTGCCCTTACGCACATAAAGCATGTCAAACGTGACCGGCAGGAGTTGGGACGAAAACGCGATGGCGAAGAGCCCCAGGATCGCGATCATGGCCAGCGGGTTACTTTCACTCCGATTGGCGATGATAACCAAGATCAGCGACAACACCGTGGCCCCGAAAATGATGGCCCGCCCGACCCACGTGCGCTCCCGATCAGTCGCCTGCGGCCGCAGAAACCGATCATAGATGTCCCGAGTCAGCACCGCGCTCATCGAATGCAGATTGCTGTCTGCCGTGCTCATCGCCGCGGCCATAATCGCCACCATGATCAACGAAGCGAGGAAGGCGCCCAATCCGCCCAAGAGTAACGGAAGGTGATTTTTCAGAACCACCAACATGATGTCATTAAACGCCGCCGGCGTATCCCCCACGGCCGGATTCGGCAGCAGCGCACCACTGGAGCTATGGGAATAGTTCCCCGCGCCGTCCACGATCGGGTAAAGCACCTGTCCGCCCAGTCCGACTAGAATAACCCCAAACATGTAGCATGCGGTTAAAATCACCGCAAAGATCAACGCGCTGCGCTTCAGCGTCCGGGTCGATTTAGCGGCATAAAACCGCATCCATTGCGCCGGTTGCACCAGCGAGCCGATCGAGCCGATCAAACACACCGTGAGCAACATACCCGCCGTCCAGTAGCCCGTTGTGCCCGGCACCGAGAGCGACTTGGTTGGAAGCTCCGCGACCTTGGCGAAAAATGCGGTCGGACCCCCCACCACCGCCACCACCGCAATCCCGCCCACCAACATTCCGCCCATCAATAAAGCGCCTTGCACCACATCTGTCCACGCCACGCTGCGCATGCCGCCGATCATGATGTAGAGCATGGTGATCGCCGCCAACGCCACCGCTCCGATCTCATATGAATTCTCCCCCGGGAAAAGTTGTTGCGACAAGATCCCCCCCGCCTGGATCTGCATCACCACATACGGCACCGTGTAGAGCACCCCGATGAACGCGACCAACAGTCGCAACAGCACCGAATCCCCGTAGTAATCCGAGATCATATCACCCGGCGTCACGTAACCGCGCGCCGCACCGATTCGCCGAATCTTCGCGCCGAAGAAATACACGGCTGCCCCCGACAACGGCACGTTCAGACTAAACAAGGCAAACACCACGCCGTCGCGATAAACCATGCCCGGGGCTCCCAGCAGCGCAAATGAGCTGAAAAACGTCGCCATGATGGTGAGCGAAGACACCACCCATCCCTGACTGCGTCCGGCTAAATAGTAGTCCTCTTCTCCGGTCCCACTTCGCCGCCATCCAGCCATTCCCAAGCCGAGCAACAAAACCAGATACCCCCCGACCACATAGTAGGGTAAACTGCCCAACGATTCCATGGACACGCTGGTCTCAGTCACGAGGCGTCCTCCTCATCGTCACGCCAAACCTTCAAATACGCCGTCACGACAATAACCACCTCTGCGGCGTAGCACAGTAATCCCCACGCATAGACTGTGGGCAGCCCCAAGAACGTGTAGGTCGCCGCGGGATCATTGATGTCGGGATTGATGAGTAACAACCCGGGCCCGGCGCCCAAGAACAGCACCGCCACAAAGGCGATGGCCAAAATCTTTCCGAGTTTCTTACGTTTTTCGACGGCGGGGTCAGCCATGGTTTAAAGGATAGGGACGAGCTATTCGAAGAATCGTCATCGGCTCAACCAATTCCTGAGTCGAAGGATCAAATCCGGACTGGTTAGTTTTTTAACCACAGATGCACACAGATGGCTCCACTACCGTTACGCGATTGAGCCCAGCATCACGGTTCCATTTTGCTAGAATTGAATCCGTGTGAATCTGCGTGCATCTGTGGTTAACTCTTTCTGGATGCTATGGAGTCGTGAAGTGAACTGGTTTTTTTAACCACAGATGCACACAGATGGCTCCACTACCGTTACGCGATTGAACCCAGCACGACGGCTCCATGTTGCTGGGATTCTATCCGTGTGAATCTGTGTCCATCTGTGGTTAACAAAAATTCGGCGGAGTGGTTAAGCTACAAATCAAATTTGTCCATCTGTGGTTACCTCACTTCAATCCCATCATGCGTATGGGATCACGCGTTTGCCTTGAGCCTGCGATGGAAATCTACACCTTCGTTTCCATGATTCCCCCTACCTCTCGGTCTCGCCTCGTCGTCCTAGGTTGCCTGGCTTCACTGCTCATTTCGCTTTCACCGGCAGCGACCAGCCCAGCCGACAACTCCGGTTGGCTTACCCTCTTCGACGGCAAAAATCTCGACGAGTGGACCGTCCGTTCCGACGCAGCGAAAGGCATTTGGTCCGTCAAAGACGGCACCATCGACTGCAATCCCATCGCGGGCCACCGCGCGGATCAAAACCTTTGGAGCAAGCGATCGTTTGGTGACTTCACCCTACACGTGGAATGGCGCCTCAAGACCCCGCAAGGCACCGCCGACATCCCCACCATTTTGCCTGACGGCAGCTATCAACTCGACGCCAAGGGCGAACGCGTGATCACCACCCTCCCTATCGCCGACTCCGGAGTTTACGTGCGCGGATCCAGCAAACACCAAATCAACATCTGGAACTGGCCCATTGGTTCCGGCGAAGTCTACGGCTATCGCAACAACAATCCCGACGCCAAAGTGCGAGCCTCGGTCACCCCCAAGGCCAACGCCGACAAACCCGTGGGCGAATGGAACACCTTCGAAATCACCATGGTCGGCAAAAAACTCACGGTGGTGCTTAATGGCCAAACCGTGATCGACCAAGCCGTGCTCGCCGAAGCGGCCGAATACGCCCCCATCGCCCTGCAACACCACGGCGGCTATGACGCCGTCAAAAAGACCTGGCTCCCCTCCTCCAGCCTCGTCCAATTCCGCAATATCAAGATCAAGGAATTGTAGGAAGATAGGACGGGACCGCTGGGCCCGTAGCATTCGCATCCGGAAAAGGGGTCATTCCGCGGTAAAGGGGTCATTCCGTAATTCTTTGAATTCAGTCCCCATGACCAAGTTTGAACTATGTCCGCAAAGAGCGAAGCGGCGAGCGGGCGGGCGTGTGCCGCAGACGCTTGGTTGTTACGCGTTGGGCTTCAGATCCACCGCCAGCATCAATCTTTAACTTGTGCGTTTGACCCCTTTCGATTGCCCCGAACGTAGCGGAATCGCGGAGCGAATTTCGATCAGGTCGAGAAATGTCCAAACGCATCATGCTCACCGGAGCATGATCCGGACTATACCGCTTGCTAAGCGCCCGGAAATACGACCGGGTTTTCCGCAAAATGGCGTCAGAACTCATCAGGTTTACGGCCAAGGTATCCAAAGTGATCGGCTCCCTGTTCACCGCGAAAGGGCGCCACTTTTTAGTGTGTCGCTCCCGCGCGATTTGGCCGGGGTTTTATTTGGCCCTCGCAGGGCTTTATCGCGCCACCTTCGCGCGCCACCAGTGTGTGATCATCGTCATCGGCAGTCTCGGGAAGACTACCACCACCCGGGCCACGTTGCGGGCCTTCCACTTGCCCGAGGGCAATGCGCTCGAAAATCCCAATAACGGGTATAGCTTGGCGCACACTTTCATGGAAATCCCTCGGCGGCAAAAGATGGTCGTGCTTGAGGTAGGCATCTCCCGCCCGGGTTCTATGCGGTCCATCACAAAACCACTGCGGCCGGATGGCATCGTGTTTACCTGCGTCGCGACGGAGCACATTTATTCTTTCCGCGACATCGCCCATATCGCAGAGGAAAAAGCGACGGCGATCGAGGCCTTGCGGCCCGGCGGGCGCGTCGTGATCAATGGCGACGACCCTCTCGTGTGCGCCGCAGTGGCGCGTTTCAACGTGCCGGTCACGACCTTTGGCTATGATTCGGGCAACGATTTTCGCGGTCTGAGCTGGTCACTGGATTGGCCCCGATCAGGGCGTTTGCGTCTGGTCTCGCACGGGCACGAGCACGAGCTGGAAACGGAACTGCTGAGTCAGGCTTCCAGCTATGCGCTGCTCGCAGCTTGGGCGACGGCGCACACGTGGGGTCTAGCCGATGGGGACATTCACCGCGGCCTGACGGGTTTACCCGCCTCGTCGGGTCGATTGCAACGTGTTCTCTCGCCTTCGGGTGCGTGGATTCTACGAGACGACTTTAAGTCTACCTACGAAACGATTCACCTCGCACTCGATGTGTTAGCGCAATTGCCGGGGCGCCGCATCGTGGTGATCGGCGGCATCGATGCGGCGCCAATTCCGCAAAAAGTTGCCTACGAGACAATTGCTCGCCGGATTGGCGGGATCGCGGATGCGCTCGTTGTGGTCCACGGAACTTGGCGCAATTATTACAAGACCGAGCTCAATCGCCAACTTGCGAGCGACTCCCGCCTTGGCCAAGTTACGGTCGTGCATTCGGCTGCCGAAGCGATCGCCGCACTTCGCGGAACACTCGGAACCGGAGACATCGTCC
>CAXBOL010000084.1:0-10748 GCA_963977295.1 uncultured Opitutaceae bacterium | reverse complement strand
CGATCACGAAACCTGGACCGCCAACATCCTCAGCGGCGACTACCAACTCGAACGCCTCGGCGAAGCGAGGCACTCCGTTTAAGACTTAAGTTTAAGTCCTATGCAGCCCACGGAAGAAACTTTTGAAAAACTGGAAGTTTGGCGGCGTGCCCAAGCGCTCAGTATTGCGATTTATCAGTTGCTGAACGAATGTCGGATTGGGGTTTCAAAGATCAAATCACCCGGTCCGCCAACAGTGTCGCGGACAATATCGCCGAAAGGGCGGAGCGATCGGGAAAAGGTGAATTTAAGCAATTTCTCAGTTTCGCCAAAGGGTCTGCCGGAGAGGCGCGTTCTCAAGTTCTCCGCGCCATTGCTTTGTCGTATATTTCTCCCGAACGTGGAGACTCCCTCGTAGTCGAACTACGTGAGATTAGTCGGATGATCCACGGCCTGATAAAATCCCTCGAAAATGACAGATCTTAAACTTTCCTCTTCAACTTCAACTGGTGATTCCGCGCCCCGGCGCGGAATCATCCTTGCCGGAGGTTCCGGCACACGACTCTTCCCCCTCACCATTGCGGTCTCCAAGCAGCTCATGCCGGTTTACGACAAACCCATGATCTACTACCCGATCTCGGTGTTGATGTTTTCAGGTATCCGGGAAATCCTGATCATTTCGACCCCGCAAGATCTGCCCAATTTCGAAAAATTGTTGGGCGACGGATCGGCCTTCGGTCTAAAATTCTCCTACGCCGAACAACCCAGTCCCGACGGGCTCGCACAGGCGTTTCATATCGCTGAAGATTGTGGCTTTCTCGACGGCACCCAGGCCGCCGCCCTCGTGCTCGGCGACAACTTGTTTTATGGTCACGACTTTGCCAGTTCATTGGAGGCCGCCGCCGGCCAGACGAGTGGTTCGACCATTTTCGGTTATCACGTCTCCAATCCCACCGCTTATGGCGTAGTCGAGTTCGCGTCCGACGGACGCGTGGTTTCCCTCGAAGAAAAACCGACCCAACCCAAATCAAATTACGCCGTTCCGGGCCTGTATTTTTACGATCAGGACGTCGTGGTCATGGCCCGCATGTTGAAACCCTCCGCCCGTGGCGAATTGGAGATCACCGATTTAAACCGCCTGTATTTGGAACGCGGAGACTTGCGAGTGGAGCTGCTCAGCCGGGGCACGGCCTGGCTCGATACTGGAACACACGATTCGCTGCTCGAGGCCGGCGACTTCGTGCACATCATTGAAAACCGGCAGGGACTCAAAATCGCCTGCTTGGAGGAAATCGCCTACACCAAGGGCTGGATCGACGACGCCACCCTGGACGCGCAAATTACCAAACTCGGGAAGTCCAGCTATGGCTCCTACCTTCGTCATTGGCCGCGCCGTCGCGGGTGATTAGCTTTGACCGCCTGATCCGTGCTCAAAGTTTCCTTCATTATTCCCCTCTACAACGGGCTCGCACTCACCAAGGTGTGCCTGCGGACCTTGCAGGAAACGATCCCCTCGGGTCTCGCTCACGAAATCATATTCGTCGATGACGGCAGCACTGATGGCACGCGGGAATGGTTGGCCTCCTTAGGCGACGTGGTCCGGGTCATCCTCAACCCGGTCAATTGCGGTTACGCCGATTCCAACAATCGCGGTGCGCACCTCGCCACCGGGGAATATCTGGCCCTGGTCAATAGCGACTTGGAATTTTTACCAGGATGGCTCGAACCGATGATCGGCGCCCTTGATCGCGACCGGACCTTGGCGCTGGTGGGCAACGTGCAACGAAGAGTCGACGACGACACCATCGATCACGCGGGGATTCGTTTTCGCGCCAACGCCAAACTCGAACACATCCGCGAACTCCCACCGGCCTCGCACATTCGCCGCCACCCCCTGCGTCTCGTGCCGGCCGTGACCGCCGCGTGCTGCATGGTGCGGCGAGACCTCTTCATGGCTCCACGCCGTGATGGTATCATTTCCGCTCAACCCGGTTTTCGGGTTTCTTATCGCAATGGCGGCGAAGACATCGATCTCTGTCTCGAACAGCGCCAGCGTGGTTACCAAATCGGCGTGCTGCTCAACAGTGTTGTCCGCCACCATGTCAGCGCCTCCCGCGGCAAATCCCGCCCCCATGACGAGGCCAACAGCCGCAACCTATTCGGCTATTGGCGCGGGCCCATCATCAAGCTGTGCGCCCCCGATTGGGCCCGCGAAAAAATCGCTCAATGGCGCCAAGACCGCGCCTCTGTCCCGACCTCAGTGCTATGGTCGGCGCTGGCCTTGCGCTGGGGACTCACGCAACGCACGCCTCGAGTGGCGTGGATGGAAATCGGCAGTGCGATTTTCTATGAGGAACTACACTGGCGCAGTGTGCTCGGCCTGCCGCGCCCACCGGCTTCAGAAGATGCGTCTGACTATTTTTTGAGCGGTCTCAAAGAAGACAGCCTGCAACACGAAACCCGCGCCTTCCGCGAAAAGTTCACCCTGCGTTTTGCGGCCGGCACCGTGGAAAAGAACCTGTTCGTCAACGGGTTCATGCTGCCACCCACACCCGATCGACCCGAGACCGAGGGCGAACTTGGGTTGCGGTTCACCATCAACGGCGTGCAACAACACACCGTTTTCCCTCTCCCCGCAGGGCATTTCAACTGCGGCATTGATCGCCCCATGGTCGTCACCGACGAACCCGTCGAAATGACGGTCGAACTCCTCGGTGCCGGGCGCGAAAACACCCTCGCTTGGCTGGCTCGCATCACGCGATCGTGGCCCTTGCCATCCACCTGGCACCAGCGGCTCCAAGTTTATCAGCCCCAAATTAAGAATCGCCGCGTGCGTATTTCTCAGATTCTGGCCGACGAACAGGTGGTGTTTGATTTTAAGAAAACCCGCCCCCTACGCATCAAACAACGCACGATCTCAGACTATCCGCTGGGGCTCAATGTGGTCGGTTGGTTTCGGGCGGAACTTGGGATCGGGGAAAGCGCCCGCTGCATGGCTCGGGCAGTCGCGAACTCGGATCTCCCGCACGCTTTCATCGACATGAAATTGCCCTGCCTTAACCGGATGGGCGACGACACGTTTTCGACGCGGTTGCAAAAAACGAATCCCTACCGCGTCAATGTCTTCCACATCGATCCGCCGGTGTCGCAAGACATCGACCATCACCATGGTGACAACTTTCGTCACGAGCGTTACAACGTTGCCTATTGGGCCTGGGAGCTACCTGAGTTTCCCGACTCCTGGGTCGCCGCCTGCCAATATTACGACGAAATTTGGTGCCCCTCTGCCTTCGTGCGCGATGCGATTGCCGCCAAGGCCCCGCTGCCCGTGCACGTCATGCCGCACGCCATCGATTTTGCACTGCCGACCGGAGATCAAAAATCGAAGTTCAAACTGCCCGCCGATCGCTTCAATTTTCTCTTCCTCTACGATCTCAATTCTTACCAGGAACGGAAGAACCCGCACGCCGTAATCGCCGCCTATCGCGAAGCGTTCCCGGATGAAACCGGGGTTCATCTGGTGATTAAAACGCAAAACCCGGACAAAAATCCCGCCGCGTTCGCGCAGTTAAAGGAGGCGCTCAAGGGCCTCACGCACACCACATTAATCGCGGAGACCCTTTCTCGCGAAGATGTGCATGCACTTGAGGCAGCCTGCGATTCTTTCGTGTCACTTCACCGCTCCGAAGGTTTCGGACTGGCTGTAGCCGAGGCGATGTTTCTCGGCAAACCCGTGGTGAGCACCGACTGGTCGGCCACCGCAGAATTCGTCAACGAGACCAACGGTTGCCCGGTGGCCGTGGATTTGATCGAGCTCAGCGAAAGTCATGGCCCCTACGAAAAGGGACAAATCTGGGCCAACCCGCGCGTCAGTGCCGCGGCCGAGGCCATGCGCCGGCTGGCCGCCGATCCCGCGCATGCGCGCCAACTCGGCGAAGCCGCCGCTCGCTCCATTCGCGAGCACTTTCCGCCCGCCGTCATCGGGCGCCGTTATCAGCAACGACTCGAAGCCATGCGCCTGTGGCCCGATTAATTCGGGATCGGTCTCGCGGCGATGGCGCCTCACCCGTTGCGCCGGGCTTTTCGTTTTCCTGTTTTCTCTTCCATGTCAGACCCCTCCCATCCCCTCTCCGCCCTCCGCGATCAGATCGCGAAAATTCGGTGGTTTCACACCATCGACTTGGGTCAAGGGATCCATACGCCAGGACTTGATAACACCCCGGAGAAACTCGAACGTATCCGCCTTCCGGCCGACCTTAGCGGTAAGTCCGTCTTGGATATCGGGGCGTGGGATGGATTTTTCTCATTCGAATCCGAACGCCGCGGCGCCGAACGCGTCGTCGCCGTCGATTCGTATTGTTGGGACGGAGACGGCTGGGCCAATAAGTCCGGCTTCGACCTAGTGCATGGCCACTTGAATTCTCTGGTCGAAGCTCGCCGCATGGAGGTGCTCGATGTCTCTGCTGCGCAGCTCGGCACCTTCGATGTGGTGCTCTTTTTGGGAGTGCTCTACCATCTCAAATATCCACTGCTCGCCCTCGAACGCGTAGCTGAAGTGACGAAGGATCTTCTAATCCTGGAAACCAAAGTGGATTTGTTACATTCATCTGCCCCGGCCATGGCGTTCTATCGCAACGCCGAGCTCAATCGCGACCCGACCAATTGGTGGGCGCCCAACTTGAGTGGACTCGAACAGATGCTGCGCGACGTCGGATTCAATCGCTTCGAGATTGTCTCCCGGCCGAAATCGATCTGGTCCCGCCTCTTCCGTCGCCCCTCCCAACCCGGCCAGTGGTGGCGGGAGACCCAACAGGGCCGCGTCACCATCCACGCTTGGAAGTAAAATAGCGCTGCGGGAGGCCCCCCAAAAGCGTCGCAGACTTGCCTTCCCTCCGAGCGCGTTCCCCCGTCCTCCAATTAGATGTGCGCTCAAGCGATGTTGTAACGTAATACGTTACAACATCGCTTGAGTCGTTGCAGGACGCACGTGGGTCCGGGAAGTCCTTACGAAAGAACGATCACCGTGGGTCCCGGAGTGCCTTGGCCTGAGGCTTAATTGACCAAACCAACGCCTCGGATGGACAGGCGCCAAAGGCATACAGAAATTTTTCTACTGTCGCGCGGATCTGTTTTGCTGGGCGGGGAGTCCGATTCGATCCGCAAAGTGCTGACACCGGGAGGGATCACCACATCCACGACCCGCCAGTCGGAGCGCGGCTTCTCCAACTGTTGTTGCCACAGGACAGAGTCGCCTTGTTTCAAAAACGCCATGCGACGAGTGTGCGCACTCCACTGACCGCGAATTTCAACCTGTAGCGGCACGTCATACGAATTGGTCAATACGATGTCGGCATCGTCTTCGGACCACCGCCAATGATCTTCGCCGTCACTCTCCGCCCGGTGCCATGGGCGAGGGAAATCAACCGTCAACCCCCGCTCCATTTCTCCTGACTCAAGCTGCTGTCGATTCGAGATATTTACCGAGTGAACCTCTCCCAAACGGGGTTCGATGGAGGTGGGGCCAAACCACATGGTGAGATTACCCAAGGCAAGAATGGCCCACCATCGGCGTCCCTTGGGCACTAACAAATTAAAGCCCAGGAGCATGGGTAACAGCACCCGACTGGACGCGCCAGGAAAGCCTTCCCACACCGCAGCGCCCAACACCGTCGTCAGCACCGCAAATGGCACCGTCAGCCGCCAAGCCGCCTGCCGCCAACGCCACCAACCGAGTAAAAACACCGCTTGCACTGAGAGGCTGAGATGCGTCGCGATCCCTCCCGGCAAATATTTCCAGTCCACCCTATCGGCCATCAGCCCGCGAATCAGTTCCCCCCAGCGATGCCCCCAGTCGACCAGCGGGAGTTGGAAATTTCTCGCACCAGCCAATTGGCCGGCCTCGGGCAGGTGCCAGCTTAGAATCGCAAACCAGCCGATCAGCGGCAACGTCACCATTGTCCCTTTCAGAATCGCGTGGCCCCAGCCTCGCACCGATCGCCAATCCGACGGGGCCAATGCCGCCGCCCCGAGTAGATTGGTTTCCTTGGCCAGTCCTCCCACCGCCAATACCGCCGAAGCCCGCCACGCGTGTCCTTGCTCAATCCACTTCAGGGCCAGCGCCAACAACAACAAACTGGGCGCATCCACAAGGGCTGAAAATACGCTGAAGCAAGTTCCGATCGATAGCATGATCCCGAACCATCGGAAGCTCCGGTCGAGGTCGACCGGCGGGGACCATCGCAGCAGTAGCATCCCCAAAAGCACCCAACACACGGCATTCTGCAGGGCGAAAACGTTCATCACCCAGTTTGGTTGGCCAAAACCAAAAAGGTAGGCCGTCCACGCGAACAGGATCCGACGCGCCCGATACGGCAGGTTGTCGATAGAATCGGTCAGAGTGGGATCACTCAGCGTCGGATCGAGCGAAAGCTGGGCATAGTATTGCGCGTCGTAGCCGGGAGAGCGGAAGTGTTTGTAGACCACAACATCGCGCTTTTCCGCCCAGTCCAGCTTTTGGGGAGTCTCTTCGCCTACTCCGATCAGGTAGGTAAATCCGTAATTAGGGATGTAATATTCAGTCAACTTTACGGCCATCCATAGTCCCGTCAGCAAGTAGAGCGCGGCGAGTCCCGGACGCACTTTGCCTCCTGCGCGTGGGTTAATTAGCCATGACCAAAATCGCTTCAACATACGGGACGAACTACGCAGGACCACGAGGCTCCCCTCGTCAATGGCGGCGATGCATCGTCGAACCATGGATTTGCTGACCTCCGGCATTGCAGCACCGCACAACAATCCACTCAATGCTCCGTCCTTTCTCATGAGCAAACTTTCGATCGTCATCCCTTGCTACAACGAGCGCGCCACCGTCGCCCAATTGATCGCGGTGGTGAAGGCCGCTCCCATTGAGATCGAAATGGAGATCATCATCGTGAACGACTGCTCGACGGACGGAACCGACAAGGTGCTTGATGAAGAGATCGCCCCGCTCGTGTCAAAGGTGATCCACCACTCCGTCAATCAAGGCAAAGGCGCCGCGCTTCGCACCGGCCTCAAGGAGGCGACCGGAGATTTTGTGATCATTCAGGATGCCGATCTGGAATACGACCCGCAGGATTATCCGCGCCTGCTGGCGCCATTGTTGTCGGGTAAGGCCGATGTGGTCTTCGGCTCCCGCTTCATGGGTGGAGAACCGCACCGTGTGCTCTATTACTGGCACTCCCTCGGCAACCAGTTCCTCACGTTGCTCTCCAATATGTTCACGAACCTGAATCTCACCGATATGGAATGCTGTTATAAGCTGTTTCGTCGGGAAATCATTCAACAAGTGTCGATCGAAGAAAATCGATTCGGGTTCGAACCCGAAATCACCGCAAAAATTTCCCGCATGCAGTGCCGGATCTACGAGGTCGGGGTCGGCTACGCGGGGAGAACTTACGCGGAAGGCAAAAAAATCGGCTGGAGAGACGGCGTGCGTGCCATTTACGCGATCCTCAAATACAACGTCTGGCACCGCTAAGCCGGATGCTGCTGCTCGACCTTTCGCACACGAGTCATTCCGCCGCACGCACCGGGGTGCAGCGGGTCGCCTTGGAATTGCGCAAGGCGTTGCGGGCCGTCGGCGACGTCGAGGAAATCACCCACGATCCTCACGCTCAAACGTGGCGTCCTTTGCAAGCATGGGAGCGATCATCTCTGGATCAGCCCGCCGTCGCGGCGAAAAAACGGGGCGCGACTTGGCCACTGCGAGCTCAAGTGAGCGGTTGGTGGCGACGACAAGCCCGATCGCACACGCCCGTGACTGATTTTCCGTCCAACGTCTCCGGCCTGATTTTCCCCGAAGTTTTCACTATCCGGACCGCCCGTGCCCTACCTTCGCTTTTCGATGCCATATCGGCGCCAAAAGTGGCCATCTTTCACGATGCGATTGCGCTGCGACTCCCCGAATTTTCCCCTCCAGGCACTGTTGCTCGCTTTCCGGCCTATTTGGAGGAACTACGCCAATTCGACGGCATCGCTGCCGTGTCTGAAGATTCGCGGCAGTCCCTGCTCGACTATTGGCAATGGGCCGGTTGGGGACCGGGTCCGGAAGTCATTACTTTGCCCTTAGGTTGCAATCATCTCGCGACTTCATCGCCCGAGGTGAACCAAACATCTGCTTCGCCCCCCCTCCGAATTCTGTCGGTGGGGTCACTGGAGGGACGCAAAAACCACCTCACCCTCCTCAACGCATCCGAGATTCTCTGGAACGCCGGACAGCGTTTTGAGTTGGATCTGATCGGAGGACTGCAACGCGAAACGGGCGTGACGGCCCTGGCTCGAATCGAAGCCCTGCAACGGGCGGGCCGCCCCCTCACCTATCGCGGCTGGGTAAACGACGACGCGTTGATCGCCGCCTACCGATCCGCCACGTTTACGGTTTATCCATCTCTGATGGAAGGGTTTGGGTTTCCCGTGTGGGAAAGTCTATTGCACGGAAAACCCTGTATTTGCTCGGACCAAGGTGCCGTCGCGGAGACCGCGCGATCGGGCGGTTGCGAACTCGTCGATACCCGGAATGTCGCTGCCCTTGCCGAGTGCATCGGTCGCTTGTTAAGCGACCCAAACCGACTCGAGTCCCTTACGGTCGCCGCTCAAAAACGCCGGCCCTCCCGTTGGATTGACTACGCGAGGGAACTTACCACGTGGCTCGCGACTCTACCCCTTAAGCGAAACTTGGCTTGAGATTGCCCTTTTCCCGGCGCCGAAACCAGCTAGCTTCTTCCCCCTCCGCATGGCTCTCACATTCTTTAAGCGCAGCCCAAAGGCTATCCTCCAGCGTTCCCGCGACGATTACGCGACCAAGATGCGTCTCAAATACGCACCTTATTACCACGCGATGGAGTCCCAATCGGGCACTAACATCCGTCTTGATGGACGCGATATGATCATGCTCTCGAGCAACGATTATCTCGGTCTGTCTTTTCATCCGAAGGTCATCGAGGCGGGTCAAAAGGCCATGCAAAAGTGGGGCACCAGTCCGACTGGCGCTCGTCCGTCCAACGGGTCCCGCGCGTATCACGTCGAGTTGGAGGAAAAGCTCGCGACCTTTTTAGGTCGTGAAGCCTGCCACGTGCACGCCGCCGGATACTTATCTTGTCTGTCCAGCGTCGCTGCTTTCGCCCAAAAGGGGGATCTCATCCTCGCCGACAAAAATATCCACTCCTGCTTGTGGGATGGCGTGCGACTTTCCATGGCCACCATGGAGCGGTTCTCTCACAACAGTCCGTCCGATTTGCGCGAGGTCATAAGTTCGCTCGATTCGCGCCGGGCCAAAATGTTGGTCATCGAAGGCGTTTACTCCATGGAGGGACATATCGCCAAAATGCCTGAAATTATCGGAATCGGCGAAGAATACGGCTGTTTCAGCGTCGTTGATGACGCGCATGGTTTCGGCGTTTTGGGCAATCAAGGCCGCGGGACGGTCGATCATTTCGGACTCAATGATCAGGTCGATATCATCTGTGGCAGTATGTCCAAATCTCTCGCCAGCACCGGTGGCTTCATCGCGGCGTCACGGGATGTCATCGAATACCTGCGCACCAATTCGAAGCAGACCATTTTTAGTGCGGCCGTGCCGCCTTCCCAAGCCGCCGTGGCCATCGCGGCCTTGGAGATCATGCAAACGGAGCCGGAGCACCACGAACGTCTCTGGAAGAATACCAAGCGCTACACCGACATCCTCCACTCCCTTGGGCTCGATTTGTGGGAAAGTGAAACCCCGGCGGTGCCCATCGTATTGGGATCCCGGGAAGCGGTTTACCGCTTCTGGCAGGCGCTCCTCGAAAAAGGGGTATTCACCGTCATGTCGATCGCGCCGGCGGTGCCTCCGGGGAAGGATTTGATCCGCACCGCCATTTCCGCCCTACACACGGACGAGCAAATCGACCGCATCGGCGACGCGATGGCCTACGCGCTCAAAAAGCTTTAAGGCTTAAACGAATCCAACGTTTCTCTGACGACGTGGGCGCAATCCGCCCAAGTCGGCAATGCCCGCGTGCCGGCCGCTTGCGCCAACTCCAACCAGGCTTCGTCGTCGGTCAGCAGATCTCGCAATCCTGCGCCCCAAGCGGACAAATCATTTGGAGGTAAAACCAAACACCCCCCATCGTCGGTGTTCTCGCGTAATACCGGCAGATCTGAGCACACACACGGCAGGCCTCGCCACAGCGATTCCAACACCGGTAGTCCACACCCCTCGGCGATCGTGGGAAACACCACCGCCCGGGCCGAGGCCAACAACTCAGCCAAAACTTCGTCGCTCGCTGCTTCGTGAAAATGAAACCGCGGACAGCGCCGGCCCAGCGCCTTGAACCGGGCCACAATCGGCGGACCAAAATGGGGATTCACCCGCCCCACAATATGCAGATCAAACTCGACTCCCTGAGCCCACAACGACTCCGCCACATCGACGAGAAAGGTCTGGTTTTTACGTGGCTCCACGATGCCGACGCATAGCAGGATTGGTCGCGGCACCGTCGCGCGCGGATCGTGCCGCGGCTGAGAGTCAAAGTCCGCCCCCAACGGAATTGCCTTCACGCTCGCTCGCACTTCAGCGCGCTGCCAACGCCAAAACCCCTCCAGATCCCGCTTGACCGCTTCGGAAATCGCCAAGACCTGGTCGAACTCGCTCAATAGTTTCATGTAGCGCGGATGGCGGGCTACCGAGTGCGGCCACGTGACGTGCGGAAGCTGGAGCGGAATCGCATCGGGAAACAATGCTGCAAGAC
>CAXBOL010000083.1:0-10752 GCA_963977295.1 uncultured Opitutaceae bacterium | reverse complement strand
CCTCTCCCGCACGAGCGCTGACCGCCGAAAAAACCACCGGCCATTTTGTCCATCCGAACATGAAGTTCAGGACTCCCATGACGTGCCGAAATCCTCCCCAAATGGAATGCAGCGTGAACACCGTGGGTAATTTCAACTGAAATGCCGCCCGAACCGCCGCATACGCGGTTGGTGAAATCATACTGGCGTGCGCGTGCACCACCTCGAACCCGCCGCGCCGCAGTTCCGCACTCACCCGAGCAAAGGTTCTCGGGGTCCAAGCCAAACCGATCACTGGCAATCGGCCACCCGGCACGCGAATCACCCTGACCCCATTCGGTCCCTCGGCCGGACCGGGCGTCGGCGTGATCACCGTCACCTTGTGACCCGCGCGGGCCAGATGCTGCGCGAGCTGTTCGAGATGACGCTCAATGCCCCCCACCCGGGGGCGATACCAATCACAAACCAAGGCAATCTTCACCGGCGTTGCTCCCTCTCATCCGAGCGAGGCCAAACCTGATCCTGCTCCAACAACCAGGCCCACCCCCAAACGGCTTCAAACAACTTCCGCGCCGACTCGGGCGATTCGGTCAATGTGTCCGATGTCACCGTCCAATCTACCGGATTTTCCGCGCTCACAAAAAGTGTCCCTCCCCTCCGATCCAACCGGAAGCCTCCTTCCCTCACCGCGATTGCCTGTCGCCGCATGCCGTCATCCCTGGCCAATAAATCCTGCCCCATCGCCGCAGTCACCCCCTCATCCCCGGCCAAGCGCAACAGCGTCGGCATCACATCGATCTGACTCGCCGGAAAGTCCGCCACTCGGGCCGGACCAATCAGCGACGTCGCCCCGTGCATCACCGCCCCGGTCCACACAAAACCATCAACCGGATAAGTCCGCATCCGCAGATCCACCGACTCATTCAGCAAGACACTGTGGTCCCCGCAGATCAACAACACCGTGCGATCCCGCTTGGCCCGCGATTCCAGAAACGTCCCCAATCGCTTCAGCGCGTCATCAAACTCCCGCAACCGCGCCCGATAGTTCGCCTCCCTATCTCCCATCGTGGTCGCATCATAACGCAAAGCCCCGTCCCGATTGGCCAAGCCGTTTTTCGATTCGGCCCCCCCCGGCGTAAACGGCTCATGCGTGCCGCTCGTCGCCACATAGACAAACTGCGGTTGCGCCGGATGCTCTCGATCACGCCGCGCCAGATGTCCGATCAAGGCGTCAATGGTTTCGCCATCCGTGCGACTCCGTTTAAACCGCCACCGATTGGCGCGCTCCTCGTAATCAACTTCATCATACCACTGTTGCGCCCAGGCGAGTTGATTGTCCATGACCGCGTTCCCCCCCCAGAGCGCGGTGCAATAGTAACCCAGTCGCTTCAACCTTTCCGGCAAGGCGTCAAAATGATGTCCCGTAAAGGCCGCTGTGGCCGTTTTGGTGGGGTGAGGCAACAAACCCGTCTGCAGGGCGAAAAACCCTTCCGCACTGGGAAACCCGTTGGCCATGAATCGCGGAAACGCGACGTCTGAGCGCGCCAACGCATCCAACTCCGGCGTCGGTGAAGGCGTCTCGCCACTGATAAATCCGACCGTCGCGCCGCGTAGCGATTCCACCACCAAAACGATAATGTCGGGCTGCCCGCCTTCCCTTCCCCCCGATGGCAATGCGCGCACCAGCGGATAGGCATCGTCTTGCCACGAGACATCCTCCGCCGCCACCAGCATTCCCCGCACCGCCGCCACCCGATCACTGCGATCTGCCTCCACCGGGTTTTGCTCCCCTCCCCACCACACCTGAGCCCACACCACTTCAGGCGGGCGCATCGTCACGCGCATGACCTCGTAGCGAAAAGGCACCGACCACAAATAAACCGCTCCTCCAACCAGTGCGACCCACCAGAGCCCGCTCCACTGCGGTGTTGAGTTTTGCCGCCAGCTCCAACGCACAATCCCCCAGAGCAGTAACCAGCCCAACGCGACCAATCCCAACGCCCAAAGACTGTGCCCGAGGTCCGCCCGCAACGGCCCCCACACTTCCGCCGTCACCGATCCGGTGTTGCCATAGGTGGTCAACACTTCCGGCGACATCCTACGCCCCACCAGCCGCAGCATCAAAAAATCGGTCTGCCCGAGCAGCATCACCAAACCGGCGGCGAGCCCACCCAAGGCCACCAAGCCGCGACGCACACGCGGTGCCAGCTGCCACGCGAGCAGCAACACCGCCGCGCCCGCCATGATCACGCCATAGTGATAATCAAACGTTGCCGGGAAATAGACCCAAGGCATGAGCACCATCGGTTGTCCGTTGATATCGGCGCCGAAGGTATGTCGGGCCAGTCCCACTCCCCGCACCACCAGGGTCACCAGCATGATCAACACGAGCGGGTGCGCTAGCGGTGGTCTCCAGTTGAGGGGGCGGCTCCCGGGTTCACTCATGTTCAGCTTTGATCATCAGGATGGGCGCAGGGAGCAAGCAAGACCCTCGTGCCCACTGCCGCGTTACGGGCTTGGCAGCAGGGGGGGCGACCGAACAACGTCGCCGCCGTGAATCGCAACCATGCTCTCGACACCCTCCGCGGGTTGCTCCTGCTCGTGATCGCGATCAATCACTTCAGCGGGCCGATCCCCATGATCACCTACCAACCCTTCGGCTATGTGACTGGAGCCGAGGGATTCGTGCTCATTTCCGGCATCGCCATGGGCCTGCTTGGGCAAAAATTTGCGACTGCCGGTAGGGGGAATTTTTCCTCTTGGTGCCGACGACGCTCACTGACGATTTACGGCTATCACTTGGTCGTCGTGATCGCCATCCTCGCCCTCGCTGGGGCTGGTGAGCCTTTTACCGCCTTTTGCGTCAAAAACATGCCGGAGCTCGCCGATCAGCCCTGGCGCAAGCTGCCCGCAGCCTTCGCCCTGCTCTACCAACCACGCTACAACGCGATTCTCCCTCTTTACTGTCTGCTGCTGCTGATCGCCCCCCTCGTCCTGGCCTGTCTGCGGCGCTTCGGCCCCGCCCGCGTGCTGATCGCCAGTCTGAGCATCTGGGGGCTCATCCAAGGCTTTTGGTCCGAACAAAGGGTCTACGAGATCAGCGACCAATTCGGCTGGAGACTCGGCATTAAGAATCCCTTCGCCTGGCAAGTGCTCTTCGTCCTCGGCCTCGTCGCCGGCACCAAGCCGACGTGGTTCACCACCCGCCTCGAGCGGCTCAGTGGAATCGGCACCGCCGCTAGCCTGCTCCTTGTCATCGCGCTCAAGGTGACTCACAGCCTTCACAGCGAGGTGCTCGGTATCACGAATCTCGCGGCCGCGACGGATGGCGACACCCTCGGCTGGTTGCGCCTGCTTAACACTCTCCTGGTCGCCTACTTGATCTGGTGGCTGCTGGTTCGATTGCCGCCTATCGGACCCAATCCCGTCGCCTTTCTCGGCCGTCTCTCCCTGCCAGTCTTTGCCGGACAGATCGTGCTGCTTTATCTGTTTCGGCCCTTCTTCGACAAAACCAACGATCCGGCCTGGTTGCTCGCCCTCGGGAGCCTGCTCCTTTCCGCCAGTCAATTTGGGCCCGCCTTCCTCCACGCCCGTTGGCAAGCTTGGCGTCGCGTCGCGCCCCTGTCTTGATCGTCGGTCTATTCCATGTCCACGCCTGCCGAATCCTCTCCATCCTCCATCGTCTCTGATTGGAAAAAATGGTGGCATGCACTCAGCGCCGCGCGTCGCTGGGGACCTCTCGCGGGAGTCGCGCTGTTCTTCATCGCGCACGCTCTGCTCGGAGGATTCCGGATCGATCACGCGCTGCTGGGGGCCGCCGTGCTGGCGGTCGGCTACGGTGGACCGATGGCCGCGCCGTGGTTTCGCCTCCTGCTGCCCGTGGTGTTGATGGCCGTGGTCTACGATGGTCAGGGCTACGTGCGCTCCGCCCTCCATGGTCACCTCACCATTCACGTGAGCCAGCCGGCCGATTGGGATCGCGCGCTATTTGGCATCACGACCAATGAGGGCGTCCTAACCCCGCCGGAATGGTGGCAACGTCATGCTCATCCGTTCCTCGACGTTTTCTGCGGCGCCACCTACCTGTCCTTTATTCCCGTCTTCATTGGGGTGGCGCTCTGGATGCGACGCCCGGGACTCGACTCGGCTCGCCGCGCCCACACCGCCGAATCGATGACCTGGGCTTTCTTTTGGTTGGGCCTCATCTCCTGCCTCACCTACTACCTCTACCCGGCGGCCCCGCCTTGGTATCTCGCCGACTACGGGCCCGGGCCGGCCGTGCTCGAGGCGGCCCCCAGCGCGGCCGGCGCCGCCCGGGCCGATGCTTTGCTGGGCACGACCATTTTTGCGCAGTTCTACGCCCGTTCACCCAATGTTTTTGGGGCCATCCCCTCGCTGCACGTGGCGATTCCGTTGCTCGCCTTCGTCTTCAGCTGGCGCGACCACAATCTGCGTTGGCCGCTGGGCGCTTACACTGCAGTGATGGCCTTTTCCGCAGTGTATTTAAATCACCACTACGTTGTGGATTTGCTCTGGGGCGCGACCTACGCCTTGGGCTCTGCCGCCGCGGTCACTTTCTGGCGGCGAGACCCGGCAAGCGCCACCACAGCCAGATCATCAGCGCAATGAGGATTCCGTTGCGCAGGTTGAGCAACCCCAAGGTGAGCGGTGTGCCCGCCACCATCATATCGTAAAGTTTCGGCACCAAGGCCTGCGACAATCCGGCCGCAACCAAGAGCAGAACAGCCCCCGGTCGCCAATCCCGGTTGGCAGCCGCGGCCACCATGACCGGCACCCCCAACCACAGCAAATATTGCGGCGAAAGCACCGTGCTCGTCACCATCGCCGTCAACAGTAGACCGAGCGTGGCCGGAAACCACGCGGCGACCGCCCCTTTCGTGCGCCAAAGAAAGGCGAGGCCCACGGCGCCAAACGCGGCCAGCGATAAAAGCTTCACCGTGTCGGTCGCGGTCGTCACCACGTGATGCGCCCCGTGGCTGCGCACCACCTCAAGGTCTTGGAACAGACGCAAGAGTCCCGCCCACGTGCTCTCGATCTGCAGTCCGCGCTCCGCGTGGTAAGTGTAGCTGGCGAGATAGGGCTCCCCCCAGTGCGCATAAAAAAAGCCGTGCAACCCGAGGAGCGCTACGCCGAATCCGCCGGTCAATGCTACCGCCTTCGTCACCCAGCGGGTCGGACGCTCCCATCCCAACCAAGCCAACACCACGGCCAGACTCGCGCCCGGCACGATTTTTGTCAGCCCCCCCCCCGCGATCAGCACCCCCCCCGCCGCAAATAGCCCGAGGGCATTCCGCCGCTCCGCCCGGCGCAGGAGCATCAGACTCCCCAGCACCAACACCGGCACCACGTGGTCAAACCGTGCGGCGGCCACCCCGCCAAAAAACAACAAAAACACCGCGCTCAATACCCCCGCGCGGCCCACGGTCTCCGCCGACCGGGGTCGACCGTCCTGCCACCAACCCAACGCCAACCCCAGCGCCGCCAGATGCAGTAACCCGCACCACCAGACGAAGGCGGTGACGTATCCATCGTAATCGGACGCCACCCACACTGGCGGCACCAATACCGCCAAGGCTCCCGGTTGGTATTCCATCGGCACACTGCGGTAGGCGGCTTGATCCGCATTCACCAAAACCTGCGCGTAACGGTGGTAGAGTCGAATTTCACCATGATTATCGAACCACCACACCACCAGTCCGCCCACCCCGTGCGAGGACACGATCTCATCCAGCCACGCTCCGCTCGTCGCGGGAGTCGGCAATTCAGCCCGCATCCGCGCCCACTCGCCTGGTTCAAATCGCAGTTGAAACACGCCCCCCCAAATCCCTATTTGCAACAGCACCGCAGCGATCAGCCACGGCTGACGCCACCAAGGACTCGCGGGAGTGAGGGAAGGGGAAGACACGATTTGGAGATTGAGAGCCTCGGTGAGACCGCAACACCCTCATCCGCCTGTCACTGCCATGACAATCCTCCTCGTGCCCCCAACCCCCTTTCCGCGCCGCGATGTCATCGCCCGCTAAGTATTTGGTTTGGCCACAACGGGTACTGGCGGGGGTCGCGACGCTGGCGACCATCCAAGCCATCGGCATCGCCGCGTGGTTTTGGCCCGGTTCGATGCCTATCACCGACACCAGCGGCGTCTGGATCACCTTAGCGGACGATGCCGCCCGCGGTGACCTTTACCGCCCCCTCCAAAGCGATCTTGGCACCGGAGGCACGCGCTACATGCCGCTGTTCTTCTCGCTTCACGCCGCGGCGATCAACCTGGGGTTTCCATTGGTGGGGTCCGGGGTCGCGCTCACCCTGATCAGCGCGCTACTGTTTGTGGGCATCTTGGGATTTCTACTGCGTCAACTAGGCGTGGCCCCCACCATCGCTTGGCCAGCCACCCTGCTGATGACCGGCACCGTCACCTTCGGTATGATGAGCCTCACCGTGCGCGGCGATTTTCTGGCTGCGGCGCTCAATCTCGCCGGTGTGGCGCTAGCGTTTTCCGCGCAACCCACCGATCGCCCGTCACGATGGGTCTGGGCCGGCATTTTTTTCGGCGCCGCCTTTCTGACCAAACTCACAACCGTCTTCGGTTTGGTCGCCGTGGTGGCTTGGTTGGTTTTTCAAAGCAAGCCCCGTGGCATCGGGCGACTGCTCATGGGGTTCGGGTTGACTGCCGGATTGGGATTGAGCGCCGCCTATTTCTTTAGCGACGGCCGTATCTGGGAGAGTTTTCGCACCGTCGCCAGTGGCGGCACCGACAGCGCTACCTGGTGGACAGGCCCGACCCGCTTTTTCGCCACCATCGTCCGCGATCCCCTGCTCCTCATTCTGACGATTCCGGCCGCGATGCTCTCGATGGCAGTCGTGCGGACGAGTGATCGGTTGGTGGGCTGGCTCTTGGTGACCACCCTCGCAGTCACTCTCGTGATTTTCACGTCTCCGGGAACCGGCGCCAACCATCTGCTCGATATCGCCGCCCTGGTCGTGATGGTGCTCGCCCTCGCCTTAAAGTCAGGCGGCCACTCGGCGCGTTGGACAGGGGTCACCGCCGGGATACTGGGCATCGGCATCGTGGTCACGTGGTTTCCCGGCGTGCCTTCCATTCCGAAGTTTTTCCAAAAAATTGGGCGACCCGCCATGGCAGCACCCGTCGAATTTTTACAGCTGACGGGACCCGCGGCGCAACCAGTCTTGGCCGAGAATCCCCTGATCCCGTTGCTCGTCAGCGAGCGCCCCTTTGTGGCCGACGCCTTCAATCTGAATTTGATGAGTCAAGCCAATGACGATTTTCGCAACCTCTTCGAAGAGCGCCTGAACTCAGGTTACTTTGGCACCGTGGTGCTGAAAGCCTTGCCCGGGAAATTCGCCCGGGATGTGACTGATCCCATGGATCCCCTCCTCACCGAACCGCTGGTTGACCTCGTGGCGCACGATCATCTGATAACCCTTTTCTCCGCTCAAATTCAGTCCCAATACCGCGTGGTATTCGTGCGCCGACCCTACGTTTATTTGCTGCGCAACGACTTGCCCTTTGCCCCCCTGCAACCATGAGGGCTCTGCCGCGCCTTGGCACCCTCACTTGGGCCGCTAGCCAAGCCACCGTCCAACCTGGCGAGGCCCCTTTTTTCAGACCCAAACGTGGTCCCATTGCCCGTGGGCACTAAACGGGCTTAGCCTGGCTTAACCCATTGCCAAGAGGAACTCAGACTGACAATCTAGGGTTTTTCCCTCATTCCCTTTTAAACCCAAATCGATGCCTCCTCTGCGAGTAATGTCCCTGAGTTTGCGACTCGTATGCTTGTTCGCAATGACCGGCTGGGGTAACTCGACGAGTTCAGCTCAAATCGGCGAAGTGCTCACCGCCGATTTCCCCCAACTCAACATCGGGGGATCACGGGCTTGGCACGCCATGACTCAGGATCGCTGGGGTCGCGTCTACGTTTCCGTCGACGACCGAATTTACTCTTCGCAAGGTGGCGTCTGGTCAGAATTGCCCGGCGAAGGGCCGGACACCGCCTACTCCGAGTTGCTGCTCGACGACCCGGCCAATCGACTCTGGGTGGGCACATCGGGGGATGCCGGATACTTTCAACTTCAAGCCGAAGGTCTGCCCACTTGGGTATCCGTTTTCGACCAATTCCCGCAACATGAGGGCCGAGACCACTGGCGCCCCCAGTTGCACGACGCAGCGACCGATACCGTCTATTTTAGCGCCTTTGGGCAGATCACTGCTTGGCGCGATGGCCACGTTGTGCAGACCTGGGACCTTGCGTCCAATGTTCAGAAAATTGCCCTGCTTGGCTCGGACCTCATCGCCATCACGACCTACCCCCATTTTTTCAAACTCAATTCCGACGGCACGAAGACTCGACTTTTCGCAAATAAAGACGGGCAAACCATCTCCTCGGTTTTCGACTATCAGGTGATCGACAACCAGTCCCTGCTGATCGGAACTTCGCACGGTATTTTCCGCCTTCGTGAGGGTGCCGTCAGCCCGTGGCCGCTCACCCTCGACGGAGTCGAGTATCCCATCTCCGTCCAATTTCTCAGTCGCGACTCGCGCGGACAGATCATCGTGATCAGCCACGGTCGCAGTCCCCTGTTGCTCGTCAACTCCGACGGTGAGATTCAAAAACAACTCCAAGCTAAAACCAGCTTGGTGAGAACGCCCGCCGAGATGGTTTACTGCGACCGGGTCGGCGCCCTGTGGATCGGGGACAGCACGGGCCTCCACCGCCTGCATCTCAATTCCCATTTTGAGCTATTCGGCCTGTCCCAGTCGATCGCAGGCGCGGTGCAAAACCTAGCGGAACACGACGGAAAAATTTACGCCGGGACCTCGGTCGGACTCTACGTTTCGACCAACGATCCCGCCCAGGATGCGTTCACTCCCATCGGCAATTTCGGTCCCACTGGCTCTCTTCATGCCACCCCCTTTGGCCTGCTCGTTGGCACCCGACAAGCTCTGTATTTAGTCAGTGGTGACGCCATCTCCGTGGTCACCCAAGGCTACTTCATGCACTTCGAAGTCTCCCCCGGAGTGTCCCCCATCGTTTACGCTCCCCAACGTGAGGTCATCCGCGTTTTCACCCCCGAGGGCGGAGGGTGGCACGAGGCCGAGGGCATCAAAACCGACCCCGGTTCGAGCACCTTGGTGATGGCGCCCGACGGCGCGATCTGGTTTCGACAAGGAGCCGGGAGACTGGGTCGATGGAGCTACAACCAACCCCTCGAGATATTCGATGCCACGCATGGCCTGCCCGACGTCGGACTCACGCCCATGATGCTCGATGAGCGTTTGGTGATTGGGACCCCCGACAACCGTATTCTCGAATGGCACCCCATCATCGCCAGATTTCGCACGCTGCCAGACGCGGAATGGCAACGGGATCAATCGACCGGGCTTCGATTCATCGATACCGTTCGCATCGGCGATCGCTACTGGGGACGAGCCGGAACAGGGGAACTGCACTACGCCACGATTGATCAACGCGGATTCGAGGTGGGGCTCAAGTGGCTGGCCAAGAACGCTTCCTCCCGCGCTTCCGCCTGGCTACGCGATTCCAAAAATTTTGAGTGGTTCGGCTCCCACGCCGGATTGGTCCGTGTCCCCGCCACCACCACCATCTCCGAAATCACCGTGCCACCGCCACGCGTGCATCGTATCATCGAGCTCGATACCTTCCGTGAGCTGAGCCTCCCGCTCGGAAACCTTGCCAGCAATCAACGCTCCCTGCGGTTCGAATTCGAACTCCCTGAATTCACTGGTGCCGGCACGCATGAGTTTTCGTCCCGCCTGCATGGGTTCGAGGAAAACTGGACAAAATTTGGCTCCGTCGCCCACCGCGAATTCACCCACCTCCCTCCCGGGGACTACGCCTTCGAACTCCGCGCCCGCAATATCTTCGGCGAATCCGAGCCGGCGGAATTTATTCGTTTCAGCATAGCGACCCCATTCTATTTCCGTTGGTGGAGTCTGACGATCCTAGGTCTTCTCGCCGGAGGCATCATTTGGATGATCCTGAGTATCCGGCAGCGCAATCTGGCCCGCCACAACGCCATGCTTTCCGATCTCATCCTCGAGCGCACCCATGAGTTGGACGACCGTCGGGCTCAACTTACCGCGCAAAACGCCGAACTGATCAAAGCGCTCGAACAGGCCGAAGAACTCACTAAAGCCGCCGAAGCCGCCGCCGAGGCCAAGAGTATGTTTCTGGCTAACATGAGTCACGAGATTCGCACCCCCATGAACGGGGTCATCGGTATGTGCACCCTTCTTAGCGACACCCCGCTCAACGATTCCCAAACCGACTTCGTGCGCACGATCCGCAACTCGGGCGAATCACTGCTCACCATCATCAATGATATTCTCGATTTCTCCAAAATCGAGGCCGGGATGTTCGGTCTGGAATCTACCACCTTCGATCTGGTTGAGCTCATCGAAGAAGTCGCCGAGCTGCTCGCGCCGACCGCACACGCCAAACAGATCGAACTGATCACCGAAATCGATCCCGAGCTCCCCATCGCCCGGATCGGTGACCCCACTCGTCTTCGCCAAATCCTCGTCAATCTGGCCGGCAATGCCGTGAAATTCACCGCCGAAGGCGAAGTGCTCATCCGCGTATCCGCCCGTGCCGGCAAAGACGCTGCGACCAGCCTCAAATTTGAAGTGATCGACACCGGTATCGGCATTCCACCCGAAAAGATCGGCGATCTCTTTCAACCCTTCACCCAAGTCGACAACTCCACCGCCCG
>CAXBOL010000082.1:0-10764 GCA_963977295.1 uncultured Opitutaceae bacterium | reverse complement strand
ATCGAAATCGAAGCCGAAGTCCGAGTCAGAGAAACCTGAAGATGAGGCGAAAGAAAACGAGTCAAACGATGATTCATCCTCCGCTCCTGCCGCCGAATCAGAATCCGAGAGCACAGAGGCGAAATCTGAACAGCCGAAGACCAAAGTGGATCCCGGCAAGAACGCCCTGCCTGCGCTGCGCATATTGTTGAAACCCAAGACCCGGGGCAATGGAGCCGCGGGTGAAATCGACTCATTGGCCCGGGCCATCGACAAACCGACGATTGAGTTGCTTGAAGGCTTGGTGAAGGCCGGTTTGGCCGTGCCTGATACGGCAGACGAAAAGCCCGTGTTTGTGGAATTGGGGGACGAAATCTTGTGGCTCAAACGCAACGCCAAAGACGATTCGCTCTGGTTGAACGCCAAGGAAAAAACCTCCAAGAAGCGATCCAACGCCTCTCGTTCGCGGACCAAAAAAGTCAACCCGCCCAAAGCCGCTTCCGATGAGTCGGAAACGGCAGGAAACGCGGATGGCGAAGAGTCTTCTGACGCCGGTTGATACCCGCGTCTTGAGGGGGAGTCGGCCTGGAAACAGGCCGCCCCGCTTACTCTTTGTTTTTTCGGATGATGATGTCGCCGTTCATGCTGGCGACTTGAAGGCTGGTGCCGCCGCCATTGAGGGTGCCGGCAATGACTTTACCGCCCGCCATAGCAGGAATGCTCGGTATACGCGGTGCGCGAGGGGCGCGAGGGGCTTTAACCTTCTGTCCGTCGTTGTGAGCTTCTTCCATGGCCGCCCGCACTTCCTCGGCGATTTCACGGGCCATTTCCACCGCCTCCCGGGCGACCTCGGCCGCCGCTCGGGCAAACTCGTTGTCCTGGGGGGCTCCGTGGCGTGATGAGGAAGACGTGGTCTTGGTCACCAGTTCTTCATCGGTAAAGTTGGTGAGGATGTTGCCGTTGTGGGTGCGAAAACGCACGTCGGCGGCGGCATCGGCGGGGAGGCGAAGCGAAATTTCGCCGTTCATGGAACTGAACGACAGCGGACGGTCAGCCGAGAGGGTGGTGAATGAAGCAGAGATCTCGCCGTTGGCAGATTCTACGATCGCGCCGCCGCCGAGGTTGCGCAGGTCGACCTCGCCATTGAGGTTTTTGATGACCACGTCGCCATCGATTTCCGACACTTGAATTTCGCCGCCAAATCCAATTTCGACGTCGATGTGGGTGTTGCGGGGAAGCGTGACCTCGAACTCTGAATCGTCGGCCCAGCCGTCGGAGCCATAGTCGAGGACGACGACATTGTCGCGCTCTTCGAGCGTGAAAGTGGACGACGAGCTGATGACCCGGAGGCCGTCGCTGCGCACCTCACTCTTGGACTTACTGGTGGCTTCAGAGCTGACGGTGACTTCCTGATAGTCGCCGCCGCGAATGGTGATTTCGCCGTTGCTCAGACGGACGCTGAAGCGGCCAGGCTCGGACGGATTGGAAAAAGCGATGGAACTGCGGGATTCTTCGGCGTGGAGGGCTGAGATCGCGAGGAGTGCCGCGCTACAGATAGAAAGGATTTTGATTTTCATGATATTAAATTAAATGACGTTCGGTTTTGGGATGGCGTGTAGGGATACGTCCGGAGTGGTAGCGTTAAAGTTGGGCGAGACCGCGCTGGGCCGCCTGCCGCACTACCGCGTCGATGGAGGGATTGCGGGTGAGGCGAGTGAGCGTGGCGGAGGCCTCTGCGTCGCGGGATGCGACTACAAAATCGATCATGGCAACCTGCACGAGGGGAGAAGGTTCACGGGGCAAGGCACTCATGACCCCGGAGCGCACCGGCGCGCGATCGACGTGGGCGTAGAGGGCCTCGAGGGCGGTGAGGCGCACGTTGACGCTCGGGTCGAAGGCCAGGGTGTTGAGTAGCTCGGCTAGGGTGCGATCATTGGTGTCGTTTTGGTTGAGGGCGGCCAGCACGCCGCGGAGGCGGTTGGTGGCGGGTTGGGTGAGGAGACGGGTGTTGACGAGTTGATCCATCGATTCGACGCGAGCGCGCAGGTCGGCGAGTTCCTGTTGGGTGGCCGGATCGGGGCGCGTGATGATGGTGGGTTCCGTGGTGGGAATCAGGCGCGTGCCGGCGACGACGCCGACGATCAGAATTACCACGGTCAGAGCAAATTGCAGGACGGGGCGGCTGGGGAGTAGCGCGGCAAAGAAGCTATCGATGCGGCTGCGAGCCAAGGCGAACGGACTGGGGGTTTCGGCCTCGTTGATGGCGTCGTCGAGGAAGGCGTAAAAGTTGGCGCGAAGGCGGGGACTGGGAGTGGGCTCAGGGAGTTTGTCGAGCGCGATGAGGGTTTGTTGCAGTCCCGCCCATTCCCGTTGGCAAGTGAGGCACGTTTTGAGGTGGTCGCGCACGGCGACGTTCTCGTGGGTCGGGAGCGTGCCAGTCTGGTAGTCGAGGAAGGAGTCTTGAATGCGTTGGCAGTTCATGGAGGAAAAGGGTTTGGCGTTTCAGGAGGCCGTGGCGGGGCTCTGACGGAGCTTGAAAAAGCGATCACGCAAGGCGGTGAGGGCACGGTGAACCCGGACCTTGGCGGTGCCGGCGGAGATATTGAGCAGACGACCGATCTCGTCGTGGGGCAGATGTTGGAAGCGATGCAGCACGAGGATTTCGCGTTGCTCGGTGGGAAGCTGGGCGAGGGCGTTTTGCATCAGGGCGAGCTCGTCGGATTGGGCGGCATGCTCCTGGGCGGTCGGAGCTTGATCCGCCACATCGACAAAGGTGGTGGGATCGGCTGGGGTCGGAGTGCGTTGGCGCCGATTGAAGTGGTCAGTCGCGACGCGGCGCGCGAGGTGGTAGATCCAGGCGGAAAATTTCCCTTCGTCGCGATAGGTGTGACGGTATTTCAGAATGCGCTGGAATACGATCTGGACGAGGTCCTCAGCCGTATCGGGATCGCGGGTGAGCCGCGCCAGAAAGCCAAACAAAGGGCCGTGATGGCGTTCAAATAAATCGCCGAGCCGGGAGAGCTCGCCGGCTCGCACGGCGAGCATCAGGTCGTGGTCGCTGGGATCGTCCATGGGGTCAGGAGTCGCGGTGGTGGCGCGGGGGGACGCGGAGGCGAAGGATAGTGAAGGAGTGAAGGCAGGCACGGCTCGAAGTCATGGTGGTCGGACTTGAGGGAATACCGGACAGCCTGCCGGAGGTTACGGATTATTTTGCCTTTCATTTAGTCAAGCGAGGTTCAGGGACGTTGTCAGACTTGGCGGGACACTTAACCCAGATCTCCTAAGCTGTTGAATTTGGGCAAAAGGGGTCATTCCGTTAATCTTAGTATTGACCGAAAATTGATGAAGGAAAAAGGTGGGGGATGCCTAGGAGTCTTCGGTTAGAGCGTGAGAACGCGGTCTATCATTTGATCAACCGGGGGAACTATCGACAGGATCTGTTTGTGAACGAGGGGACCCATCTGGCGTTCGAGAGTTGTTTGTTTGAGGCGTGCGAAAAATGTGGGTGGGTGCTGGAAGGATTTTGCGTGATGACCAATCACTTTCATCTGGTGGTGCGCACCCCCAAGGGAAATCTGGTCTATGGGATGAAGTGGTTGCAGTCGACATTCGCGAACCGCTACCACCGGTTCCGAAAAGTTCGCGGCAAACTTTTTCAGGGTCGCTACAAGAGCTTAATCGTGGAGAAATCCACTTACTTGGGGGCGTTGTTGCACTACGTGCATCTCAATCCGGTGCGTGCCGGAATTTGTGCTGTCAAGGATCTCTCCGGATATCGTTGGTCAAGCTATTGGTATTTACAGCATCCGGAGCGACGACCCCAGTTTATGGACTTGTCGAAATCCTTGGAGACGGCCGGAGGATTGGTCGACTCGGTCCAAGGGAGGCTCAATTATCGCGACTACTTGGCATGGTTGTCCACCGATGATGCGGCGCAGAAACAAATGGCCTTCGACAAAATGTGCCGGGGGTGGGCGTTGGGCAGCAAAGAGTTTAAGCGCAACTTGATCGAAGCTGCAGGCGAAGGTGAGCCGGGAGCGGAAAATACAAGGTTGGTTTCTTTCGAGGGGCAGGACCTGCAAGAAGCCAACGAACTGATGTGGGAGCGGGAGTTGGAGCGAGCGTTGGCGGTTTGTGGAAAGGACAACCACGAGATCAAAACGGAACTAAAGTCTGCACCCTGGAAAGTGATGATTGCCTGTGTGTTGAAGAGCCGAAGCAGTGCATCAAATGCCTGGATTGCGGGACGATTAAACATGGGAATTCCGCAAGCGGTGAGCTTACACGTCGGGAGATATCGCAAATCCGGTGAGGATCAGAAACCAGTGCACTTGGAAATGATTCAAAGATTAACGGAATGACCCCTTTTCCCGAAGCACGGCGCGAATGGGGGATCCATCGGCTCCGGCAATGCGAAGGGGGAGGGCGATGAGTTCGTAGTCGGAGCCGGCGGGGGCGTTGTCGAGGAGGAGGTTTTCGAGGATACAAAGCCCGGCGTCGTCGCAGGCGTGGTGGCGGGGGAGGTCCTTGCTGGTGAGTTCGTCGACCGAGGGCGCGTCGAGGCCGATCAGACGGACGCCGCGAGTGGCGAGCCAACCGGGGACATCAAGATCCATGAGTCCCCACTGCGAGGGGAAAGTGTGAGGATCGGTCCAGGCACCCGTGCGCAGGAGGAGGCGGGGGGCGGCTCCGGCGCCGAGGCGGTCAAGCAGGGCAATGCTGATGGCGGCGTGTCCGCGGACATCGAGCACTTGGGCGGGGCCGATATGCAGATCCAGAGGGAGCTGGTCGATGGTGAGGCCGTCGTTGTTGTAGTGAAACGGGGCATCGGCATGGGTGCCGTTGTGGACGCTGAGGGAGAGATTGCCGATGTTGACCGATGACCCTTCCGGGATGCGTGCGACGAACTTGAAATCAACCTGACGATCGCCCGGCCAAGGCGGGGTGGCATTGTGGAGCGGACGGGTGATATCGAGGTAGGTGGGCATTGCGGTGGTGGGAAGTTGAGAAGGTGGGAGTTACGGTGGAGGGAAGGAGGAGAACGAGAACGAGTAAGAGAACGAGGACGAGTGAGCGGACGGGAGAAACATAAAGAGAAAGATTGGGGACGGTTAGGGGGTGGCGGTCTCGGGGGCGGGGAAGGCCAGATGCGCCTTAGTTTCCATGATCGTGACGAGGTGGTCGATCGCTTGGTCGATCTCCGCCAGGGTGTTGTAGAGTGCCGTGGGCGCGAATCGCAGCACTGCGGGGGCGCGGAAGTCGGGGACGACGCCCACGGCGCGGAGGGCGGGGCAAATTTGGCCCGCCGAGGGATGGGCGAGGGCAATGTGACCCCCGCGTTCGGAGGGGAGTCGTGGCGTGACAATCGAAAGCCCAAGCGGGGTAAGGTCACGTTCGGCCCTAGTCAGAAAGTGAGTCGTGAGTTCGAGTGAACGCTCCCGCAGTGAAGCGATGCCTCCGGCGCGGGTAAAGAGCTCCAACGATCCCACGAGTGGCGCGAGACTCAGAATATGCGGAGTGCCGATCTGGAGTCGGGCAGCGCCGGAAGCCGGAGTGTGTTGGGGGCGTAGCGCGAAACGGTCCCGGGGGTGCACGCCCCACCAGCCAGCCAGACCGGGATCGCGTTGATGGTGCCGGGGATGGAGAAACAGTCCTCCGATCGCGCCGGGCCCGGCGTTGAGATATTTGTAGTTACACCAAAAAGCGAAATCCGCGCCGTCGGCTTCGAGGCCGTGCGGCACAGCGCCGACGCTATGGGAAAGGTCCCAACCCACCAGAATGCCGCGGGCATGGGCGGCGGCGGTGATGGCCTTGATGTCCAGCAGTTGTCCGCTCACGTAGAGCACACTGGGGAGGAGGAGGAGTTGCACGTCCTCGGTCAGGGCCGAGATGATATCGTCCAGTTTAAGCGTGAAACCGTCGCGCGACGGGATGAGTCGCAAGTGGGTGTGCGGGTCGAGTTGGTGTTGGCGGAGGTAACTGGTCAGTGCGTGAGTGTCGGATGCGAAGTTCAGGGCGTCTCCGACGATGACGCGCCGGTCCGGATGGGTGGGGTCGAAGAGAGTAGCGAGGAGCTGGTGGAGATTGCCGGTGGTCTGGGCGGTGAGACAGAGGGATTCGGCCGAGGCACCAAGCAGCGGCCCCAATTTCGCGGCGGTGCGCTCGGCGAGATCGATCCAGCCGGCATCGGACCACCCTCCGATGCCTTGGGTTGCCCAGTCAGCGAGAACCCGCAGAACGGCGGCCTGCGCCGGTCTGCTAAGGAGCCCGAGCGAATTGCCGTCGAGGTAGATCTGGCCGGGGGGAAGGAAGAACTCGGCCCGTAAGGCCGCCCAATCGGGCTCAATAGGGCTGGCGGACATTTTGAGGGGGCGGTGTTGGGCTAAGACGTGGCTTCAGCGTATTCGCGTTTTTCCCCGCTGGTCCAATTGATGCAGCCGGAGCGGCCATCGGGTCGCAGCAAGGCCTCGGCGACATTGGTGTATCCGTGATGTTTATACGGATCCTCTCCGGCGACGATGACCACATCGCGATAGTCGAGTTTGGCCATGCCGCGCTTGAAATCGGCGGCCGGCGGGAACCACGGCAGGAAGGATTCGCAGCTCATGTAGTGGTTGACGAGGGCGCGGCGGTAGGTGCCCTCGGGCGCGCGGTTGGGGAGGGATCGATGGAGGGTGTAACCGTTGAAGAACACGACTGCTCCCGGGCGGACTTCGACCGGGATGGCATCGTCGTCCGTCCACGGGAAGTCGCGTGATTCTTCCGCACAGTCGAAGCGGCGGTCGCCGTGCCAGTGTTGATCCCAAAGGACCCCGGGTCGGTGGGAGCCGGGGATAATCCATAAACAGCCGTTTTCCTGGGTGGCGTGGTCCACGGAAATCCAAGCGCCGAGCAGGGAGCGGTCACGGGTGGGAATGTAATCTTCGTCCTGATGCCACGCCTGACCGGGTTTGCCGGCCGATTTGATAAACATCATCGACTGCATGCACTTGACGTTGGGACCGATGGCACTGGTGAGGGCGCGCACGACGGTGGGATGAGCCAGCGAATCGCGTATGATGGGCGAGATCTTATGCGGGAAGTGGATGCACAGCATCTGTTGCAAGACCTCGGCATCGGTGGCACCGGCGGGTATTTCCGGTGCACCCTTCAATGGGCCACGTTCACCCCGGCAAATGGCGGTGGCATCCTCGCGGATCGCGGCAATCTCATCGGGAGAGAACGCGTCTTCGATGACAAAGTAGCCGTAGTCCTGGTAGAACTTGGCCAGGTCTGCGGGGTCGAAATTGGGAGGGAAATAACCGGGAGTGGACATCTTGATCGTGGATTGAAGGTAAAACTTGAGGGGGAAATTAGACCCTGTTTCGGAGCTGAGCGCAAACGATCCCGGCGGCCACCGCGGCGTTGAGGGACTCCGCCCGACCGAGACGCGGGATGGTGATGGTGCGATTGACCGTTGCCGCGACGTCGGGTGAAAGGCCTCGACCCTCGCTCCCGATTACGACGATGGCGGCTGGGAGGGATTCGAGCTCATGGACATTTTCGCCGGCCAGATCGCAACCCAATACGGACGTTAGACTGGAGGAGAGGAGCGGGGGCAATTCGGCCGTGATGACCCGGACCCGAGCAAACGAGCCCATGCTGGCGTTGATCACTTTTTGAGAAAACAAATCGGCACAGGCGGGTGAAAGCAGCACGCGATCAAATCCGAACCAGTCGGCGATGCGGATGAGTGTGCCAACGTTGCCGGGGTCCTGAATGCCATCGAGGGCGAGAGTGAAGCCAGTATCCAGTTCGTGGGGCAGGAGGGAGGCCCGGTTGACTCGACCCACGGCCAAGACGCACGAGGGCGTAGGGTAGTGGCTGATACGAACCATTTCGTCGTCCGAGACCAAGTTGAACGCTGGCGGTTTTTCGTCGGGCATCCATCGGTAGGTCGCGTAAATGGACTCGAATTTGTGGCCGGCCTCGATGAGTTCGCCGACGACTTTAGGGCCCTCCACGACAAAGCGTTGCGACGCTTCGCGGTGCCGTTTGTGGCGAAGGTCGCGCAATTGCGACATCTGAGCTTTGGTGAGAGCCATGGATGAAGGTGAATCAGAGGGTAGTGATTAAGCAATATTTGTGGCGAAAATGTGACAACCGTGACGCCCAAGTTTCGGCCCCGTGAAGATCAGGTGACGTGGCATCGAGGGAGTTGACGAGAGGTGTGAGGCCAGCGTCTTGGGACGGACCTAACTTACCTGAACTATGAAACGAACACTACGTCTTCTTCTTCTCGCCCTCTGCTCGGCGGTAGCCCTCGTGGCGCAATCCGCCGGGCTTATAACCGGTCGAGTCACCGACGCGAATACGGGGCTCGCCCTCGGAGGCGTGCGGGTGATGGTGCCGGGCACGGGAATCGAAACCTACACGAATTCCAACGGGAACTATACCCTGGTGAATGTCAGCGAAGGCACCCAGCGCGTGCGCTTCAGCTACGTCGGCTACGACGATATGCAAAACTCGGTCGAAGTGACCGGCGGCATGACCGCCAAGCTGGATGCCGTCTTCGAGACGTTGCAGATGGAAGCCATGGTTATCCAAGGTGCGGTGGTCGGCACCGCACGGGCCATCAATGCGCAGCGCGCGTCCTCGACGCTCACTAACATTGTGGCCTCCGACGAGATCGGCAGCTTTCCTGACCAAAACGCGGCGGAAGCCCTACAACGTATCCCGGGACTCGCGCTTTACCGCGACCAAGGTGAAGGCCGCTACATCGTGGTGCGGGGCATCAATTATGCGCTCAACTCCGTGCAGCTCGACGGCATCAAACTCGCCAGCCCGGAGGAGGGAGATCGTGGCATCGCACTCGACGTGATTCCTTCCGATGCGATGGATTCGGTGGAGGTGATCAAAGTCCCGACGCCGGACATGGATGGCGAAGGTATCGGTGGCACGGTGAACATCAAAACCAAGAGCCCCTTCGACCACGACGGATTGGCGTCTTCGTTCAAGATGCAGGGGATCTACTCCGCATTGTCTGAAGAGATGGGCTATAAGTTTTCCGGATCTGTTTCGACCGTGACCGAAGATGGCAAAATAGGTCTGTTGGTGGCCCCGACCTGGCAGGTGCGCAAATTCGGCTCTTACAATTACGAGCACGATGGCTGGAGCGAAGAGGAGTCACCGGTCGACGGCCAGGACTACTACATGCTGGAGGCCGTAAATTTCCGCGACTACGTCATCGAGCGTGAGCGTTATGGGGTGTCCGCCGCGATCGAAGGCCAGCCGTCGGAGCTGCTGCACTGGTATCTGCGTGGTAACTACAACCGATTCAAGGACACCGAACAGCGCCACCGCACGGTGATCGATTTTACCGAGGGCGACCTCGTGTCGTTGGAGGCCACTTCTGCCTCGTTTGAAGATGTCCGCCGCTTTCGTCGCGACTTGCGCGATCGCGTGAAGGATCAAGATTTGGAAGCGCTCTCCGCCGGATTCGATTTGCGCAACGGCGCCTGGAAAATCGACGGCAAACTCGGTTATTCCAAGGGACACGAGGAGAGCCCGAACGAGGTGCAATACCGCTTCCGTCGCAACACTCGCGACGGCGTGTTCAACTACAGTTTTTCGGACGCCTACGATATCAACATTTCGCAAACGGGTGGGGCTTCGATCGAGGACCCGTCGGCTTACGCCCTGCAGCGCGTCGAAGTCACCAACGACTTCGGCGACGAGACCGAATTTGATGCCTTGTTTAATGTGCGCTACGACCTCGCTTCCGCGAATCCTTCCTTCGTGAAGTTCGGCGGCGCGTTTCGCTCGAAAGAGAAGACCCAAGAAGTCGAAGTGTCTGAACTGACCGACGGTCCGGCAGATTTCACCTTCGCCAATTTAGCCGGTGAGGTGGGCAGCTATCCTTACGGGTTTGCGGTGCCTCGCATTGACAAAATCAAAGCAGGGAAAGCCTTCACGCCGAACATCTCGGCTTTTGATGCCGAGCGCGTGTTTGAAGACAGCGAACTGGACGACTGGGTTTCGAATGAGGATGTGCTGGCCGCTTACGTCATGGGCAGCACGACCGTCGGTAAGTCCACGTTCACCGCTGGTGTTCGCGTCGAGCGCACGGAATTTAACACGACCGGCAACAAGGTCGATCTCGCGAACGAAGTGGTGTTGGGCTCGGAGAAATCCACCAAGGATTACACCAATTGGTTGCCGGGACTCTACTGGCGCCACGACCTGCGCGACAATGTGGTGTTGCGGGCCTCTTATTCGAATTCGCTTTCCCGACCTTCGTTCGGTGACAGCGCAGCCCGCTTTGCGATCAACGATGACGACGAGGAAGTCTTCCAAGGTAACCCGAACCTCGAGGCGCTGGAGTCGACCAACTGGGATGCTTCGGTCGAGTATTATCTGCCCTCCCTCGGCGTGGTGTCGGCCAGTGCGTTCTACAAAGACATCAAGAACTTCTCTTACGAAATTTCGATCAATGGTGGCTATGCGCCCTTGCCCGACTACGAGTTGACGACCTTCCGCAACGGCAGTTCTGGTGAAATCCGTGGGCTCGAGCTGGCCTACCAACAGCAGTTGCGCATGTTGCCTGCGCCGTTCGATGGTCTCGGGTTTATGGCCAATGTCACGTTCGCCGATTCCGAAGCGATTTACCCGACCCGTCCGGGTGAGAAACTGCCCTTCATTGGCAACTCCGATCAGGTTGGCAACGTGGCGCTGACCTACGAACGGGGAGGGTTCTTTACCCGTCTCGCCCTCAACTACCGCAGCGAACGCCTGCGGGAAGACGAG
>CAXBOL010000081.1:0-10776 GCA_963977295.1 uncultured Opitutaceae bacterium | reverse complement strand
CCTGCGCCACCGCCACACTCTCCTGCCCCCGATCCGCCCGCAACGAGGTTACCTCTGATTCCACTCGGGCTAGATTTGATTCCAACTCGGCCACCCTATTGCCTGCCGCCACGAGCGCCTTGCGGTCCTCCGCCGCCTGAGCCAACTGCGCCTCCAACGCGCCTATCTTTTCCCGCGCAGCCTGCAGCTCCGACCGCTGGTTTTCCATTTCACCCAAGGCCGATTGCGCCGTATTCAGTTCGACCCTTAACTGTTCGATTTCCGCCTGGGCACTGCGCACGAATTCACTCTGGGCGACCCCGGCTTCATTAGTGAGGCGCTGAACCTCCGTTTGGAGTCCTCGAATAGTCTGCTGACTGCGGGTAATCTCGAATTGTGCTGCGCGCAACGCGCCCACCGCCGGTAATGCTTCCTCCAGTTTACTTCGCAACGAGCCGATTTCCTGCTGTGCACTAACCAAGGCATTTGGGTCAATACTCGCCAGTTTCTTGCGACTCTGGTCTAATTCAGTTTGCAGTGCCGCAATCTGGGTTTGAGCACTCGTCAAGGCTTCCCTCGTTGCCGTAAGTTCACCTCGGATACGCTCCCCTTCCGCTAGTTGTGAAGATAACGTTTCAATTTTCGTCTGTGCCGCCGCCGCCGCGATTTCGGCGCCGGTCTTCGTAGTCTCCAACTCGGCAATACGGCTATTCAAGGACGCTTCGGTCGCCGACCATTTCGCGACCTCCTGTTGTAAGGATTCAAGGGCAGCCGTTCTATCCGCCAACGCACCAGTCAACGAAGACTTCGCAGTTTCAAGGGCCGCAAGTTCACTTCGCGCGATGGCCAAATTCGATTCAGCCTCACCGACCTGAATCTGTAACGATTCGGCCTCCTCCGTCGCCGAGCGCAGTTTGTCGATCATCTCTTGGCTTGCTGCCAACTGCGCGCCCAATTCCTTGACCCTGGTTTGGGCAGCGTCGCGTTCGCGTTCAACGTTTTGAAGACCTTCCGCGACCGACCTAAAATTCACCGCTGCCGCCCGCGCTTGGTTCAATTGCTGATCCAGTTCACTTACTCTGGTATTCAACTGACCAATTGTGCCATTGGCCTTACGTTGAGTTTCCATCGTTTCGGAATTCGCATTGGCTAAGCTCAAGCGAAGTTCAGACACCGTCTGGCTCAATTTGCTTTGATCTGCCTGCGCACGTTCGAGGCGAGGTCGAAGTTGGGTTAATTCTCCTTCAAACTGACGCGCCGATTCACGCGCCACCCGCAATTGTTTTTCCAGCTCCGCCGATGAGGTCAATCGGGCGGTCGCGGCCTGCAAATCTTCCTCGAGATTCGCGATTTTTTGAAGCTGGGATTCCTGCTCCGTCCGGAGCTCGTTCAACTCGCGATTTCGTTCGGAGAGATCATTGCGCAGCTGCGTGAGCTCAGTCTCGTTCTGTTGAATCGTCTCCAATTGCAGCTGGGAAACTTGCTGGAAATTCAACATCTCGTCTGCCCGAGCTGCATTTTCCGCCGCCAAATTTTTCTTTGCTTCACCTAATTCCAGGTCCCGCTGTGCGGCCATCTCCCGCCAGAGGATCAATTCTTGGGTGAGACGATTTACTTCCCCGGTCAGCTGTTCCGTTTGATCATTGGCGTTTGCCGACGCCAACTCCTGTTCGGCGCGAGTCGCTTGAGTCTTGGCCACCTGTAAGGCGCTCTCGCCGTCCGCTACCCTTGCATTGGCTTGATTCAAATCGCGCTGCAAACTCGCCACTTGAGCAGTCAATTCCTGAACCCGTGCTTCACCTTGCTGCGCGGTGGTTGCCACCTGTTGCTCAAGTTCAAACCGGAGCTTTGACAATTTAGTCTCATTCGAGGCCAATTCATCTCGCAGCTCGGCAATTTGCGTTTCTTGTCGCGCAATCTTGACCACTTCGTTCGATTCAAGTGACGCCAATTCTTGCTGCGCGGCCTGAAGGTCCTGTTCCCGTTGCTGAACCAAGGTGACACTCTCGTTGAGGGCGTCATTCAATCGCTCAATCTCGGCCCGCAGCGCATCGGTTTGGTCTCCGGCTTTCAGGCGAGCCAAGTCAGACTCCAATGATGCCATCGAGGTTTCCGCTTGATCCCGAGCCTGAGTCAGCGTCACAACCTCGGATCGCAGCCGGATCAATTCCGGTAACGTTTCCGCCATCTGGAGCCCTAAGTCTTCCAACTCCGTGGTCCGTTGGGACATCTGCTGGGTGAGGGCTTTCAACTCCGCAGCCAACGAGTCTTTAGCCGTGGTCGCGGTCGTCAATTGGTCCCGCAATTTATTCTGTTCAGCCTTCACTGAGGCCAACTCCCGGGACTTCGTTTCGGCGTCGGTTAAATTGGCGGATGTCGCGACCAACTCATCCCGCAAAGCCTCAATCTGACTCTTGAACTCCTGATTCTCTTGGCTGCGCGCCTCGGCTAGCTCCGTCGTCGAAGCCAGTTGGGTCCGGAGACTACGCACTGACGCGTCCAGATCACTGGTTGAACGATCACGGCGCTCAAGGTCGTCGGTTAGTCTTGAAATTTGGGCGCGGGCATCGCCTAAGGCCACTTCCAGCTCGGACACTTGTTCGCCAGTCGCACTCAAATCCCCCAAGCTAGCCTGCGCGGACTCCAACTGCGCCAAACGATCCGCCAATTGAGATTTCAGATCGGTCACCACCGTTCGCAATAGAGTCATTTCCGTCGCTCTCTCACCCTGACTCTGCTCGGCGGCCGCAAGTTGCGTTTCTAAATCCGTCACCTGTTGAGCAGATGCAGCGAGAGAGGCTTCGCTCGTTGCCAGACTGCGGCGTGCTTGGACCAATTCCTGTTCAACCACCCCCAACGCGGACAATTTATCTCGCGCGGTCGACAGTTCAGCATTCAACCCCGTCAAACGCGTTTTGAGTTCCGTATTCTCAGTTTCACTACTCGCAAGGGCCTCATCCAATTTACCGACCCTGGCTTCGAGGCGCTGGTTCTCTTGATTAACCTGCGCGAGATTCGCTTCCAGATTTCCCAAGTTCCGTTGGCGTTGAGTTAACTCGTTGGTGAGTCGAGCGTCCTCCGTCCGTTGTTGTTCGGACTGAGTAATTTGATCACTCAGCGCAGCAATTCGTTCCTCCAGCTCCGTCCGAACGCCGACTTGTTGCGCAGTCAAACGTTGGGCGGACTCCAGTTGTTGCTGCAGCTCAGTTACAGTCTCTTGCCGACTGATGAGATCTTTTTGGGTGGAATCCAATCGGGAACTCAACTCTGCGGCTTCACGCTGCGCGGCCCTTAGGGCTGACTCCGTTTGATCGAGTGTCGCACTCTGCACCGCGTAGTTCTGAATGGTAGATTGGGCCGCAGAGAGCTGCACCGCCAGCGCTCCCAGATCATTGCCCAATTGGTCTACCCGGCTCCGCAATTCGAAATTCTCGGCACCGGTTTGATCGACCAGACGATTCGCTTCAGCAAGCTGTTGATTCGTCGCTTGCAGTTGGGTCTCCAAACGAGACACCTGTTCCTGATTGGCTTTCAGTTCCTGCTCCCGTTCCGCCAATGTTGTGTTGGCCACCGCAACCTGACTCTCCAAAAGTTGGATACGCTGAGTCGAATCGGCCACGGCGGCATCGAGTTCCGCAGCGCGCGCTTCAATTGCGGTCACCTCTCCCGTTCGTTCCTCAAAGGACGCCAACTTGGTCGAGGTGGCGGAAAACTCACTTTCCAGAGCCTTCAATCGTCTCTGCAGACTCTCATTGTCTGCCAGCAAACTCGCCCCAGCGTTACTCGCTGCATCCAACTGCCGCTGTAGGGACACGGCACGCTCATTCGCCGCGGTGAGCGTAGTCTGTAACTCGGTGACGCGTGCCTGTGCGACCAAGAGTTGTTCCCTAACTTCTCCACTTCCGTCCGCCACTGCCGTTGCGGTGATCAACTGCGACTGCAGGGACGCAACCTGATCCTCCAATTTCACCTTCGACTGATTCAGTCCCTCGGCCGCGGCGTCGGCCGCGGTCACCTGTGCACTCAATGCGGAGATTCGTTTCTCCGCGGCGTCCAGCGTCAGGCTGATATCCTGAACCCTGGCCTTAAAGTCCGCAGTATCAGATTCGCTTCGACTTAATTGCTGCTCAGCGAAAACCAAGGAGTCGCGCAAATCCGCAATGGTCTGGGATGATGATTCCTGACTTGATTCGAGCTCAGCAATTTTCCCCTGATAGGCTGAGATCGTCTCTGCATAGACCGCGGAATTTTGACGGGAAGACGCACTTTCAACTTCCCGTTGCAATGTGGCAATGGCTTGGTCTTTTCGAGACACTACCGCAGAGAGTTCATCGATCTGCCGTTTTAGATTCTCTTGCTGAGTCTGGGTATTTACCAGCAACGCCTCCAAACGTTGCCTTTCCGCCTGCGCCGCGACTAATTTTTCGTGCTCTCCCGCGGAGCGACTCTGGGTCAGTGCAACGATCTTTTGGTTCGCTTCAGCGACTTCCCCTTCAAGTCCGGCCACCCGTTGCAAGGCGGCCTCGGCCCGCTGCTCCGTTTCAATCTTGGATTGTCGCCACTCTGCGACCAACCGACGTTCATTCTGTAATTGATTCGTTAATACCTCAAGTCTTGCCGCCTGCTCCTCCACTTCTTCATTCGCGCTGCGAAGCTGAGACCGCAGATCCGCAATGGTTTGATCCATGCTCACGCGGGATGCTTCGAATTCCGCGATCTGCTGCTGTAGTGCTCGAGTGGATTCGTTCGGTTGCGAACTTCTGGCCTCCACCATCGCCAGACGACTCTGCAGTGAATCCAGCTCTTCCTTGTATCGCGCCGAAGTGTTTTCCGCGACTGTCACTCGCTCACTCAGCTCGCGGGCTTGAGCGGCGGCGGCCTCGAATTTCGCTTGAAACTCCACTCGCGCGGATTCCGCCAGCTCCAGCAAGTTCCTCAGATTTAACACCTCGCCTTCCGCCGTCCTGAGTTGGGAAGACCAGGACTGCGCTTCTGCCAGTCTTGATCGCAGGGAATCAAGGTCGGCATCCTTTTGCTGCAGCTCGGCGCTTAAACTCTCGAACGTGGCTTGGTCTGGTCGTTGCGCCGCCAAAGCTTTCGCACTTTCCAAGTCGCCGCTCAGTTCCGCAACCCTGACTCGCAAACGCGCCAACTCGGCGGCCGACTCGATATATTCCTGCGCGGCACGTTGGGAGGAGAGCTGTAGTTGCTTGAGTTCGCCCGTTCGATTGGCCAACGCCTTGGCCAATTGCTCTGAATCGCCCACTTGGGCTTGCAGATCATTCAAGGCCTTTTCCAAGGCCGTAATCTGCTGATTGGACTTGGTCAAATCTGATTCCAACGCACCTACTCGCGCTTGAGCGACTTCCAAGTCGGCGGAGGTCCTCGCCACTTCAGCGCCAGATGAATTGGTTCTCTGTTGCTCGGTCGTCAGACGAGCCTGCTCGGACTCTCTCAATCGCCGCCCCAGCGAGCTGAGTTCCAGCGTCGCACGCTTGGTTTCAGCGTTGAGGCGCCGATTTTCGTCCCCAAGTCGGCGCAACAACACACCAGCCTGACGAACAACCTGCTGGCCGTCACTGGACCCGATGTTGATTTGAGATAGTGAGTCAATGACCGACCGGATGTGGGAATCATCAGCCGCTTCCGAGCCGGTCATCGGAGCGGATTGCACCGCAAGGTCCGCCAACTGTGCTTTTTCCCGTGCCAGCGCCTGATTGGCCGATACCAATCCGGCATTCTCACGCCGCAGGCGGGAAATCTCGGTTTCAATTTGCGCTATACGTTCAGACGAAACCGCATCGACCTGAGCGGGTGCTGGCAGTGGTGATTGGGCAACCGGACGAGTAGCTTGGGCCCGAACGGGAGACGCTGCAGGAGTAGATGGTGTTTGTAAGCCCATCTTGTTACGCATCGCCAACAACTTAACGTCTGCATCCGCTTGTTGGATACGATCCATGCGCGACTTCACCAAATCACGAGCTCTGGCATCGGATCCATTTTCCACTGCCAATTGAATTCGATAGAGGCGGGCGGCTTCGGCATCATCCGCGCTGACGCCGCGACCCTCTTCATACATCAAAGCCAAATTGTAGGCGGCTCGCGGATAGCCATTCGCCATTGCCGCCTTATACCAAAATATCGCCTGTTCCGCATCGGCGGTCACCCCGGCACCGGTTTCATACGCAATGCCGACATTGAACTGGGCATCGGGAATCCCCGCGTCGGCTGCCTGTCGAAACCACAATAGCGCCTCAAGCGGATCGGCCGCGACGCCCAAACCGCGTCCATACATATTGCCCACGTTGAATTGGGCAGCGGGAAACCCGAGTTCGGCTGCTCTTAGGTAAAATTGAAAAGCGCGCGAAAGATCGGCGGTAACCCCTCGGCCCAGCTCATAGAGTAGACCTAAATTAAAGGCCGCCGGAGCATAACCCCGGTCACTCGCTTGCTGATATGCTTTAATCGCCGCAGCGATATTAACCTCCACGCCATCGCCGCTGGCATACGCATTACCAAGTGCATTGAGCGCTTCCGGGTTCCCCTCCTCAGCCTCAGCTTGGATTTGCTTCAAATCCCGCTGGGCAAAGCTCTCTGCGGGATAATTCAGCCCCCCAAAAGCCACGGCAACCGCCAGCCACTTACGTAAACGAAGGTGGTTGATTGGCTTGCTGTCGCTAGGGACCGGAAAAAACACAACGTTCCTTGTGGGGAATTTACCTCAGGGAGCAAGGCACGGTTACAACGGGATTAGTCAATAATCCGACAAGGCAACAAAGCCGCGTCCTGCATCCCATGAATGATTTTTTTATCAGGGGGACAAAAAGTCGCTAATGCTCCGGCCAATTGCGGGGTATTGTCCGTCACAAAATAGTAGGGACACAGTCGCAACCGCCCCTGACGGGGACCCGCCTGGTCACTGGTTTCTCCCGAAGATTCAGCCGGATACAGGCGATGCGACAGCCGCTGAGGCTTTCGATACTCCTGCAGCAGGTGCAAATTATGAGGCGCATCGCTGATGGCAATTTCCAGACCAGCTTGCCATTCTTCGCGGGAGCAATCGGCCCCGTAAACGACGCTGCGTGCGCCCCACGCCGATTCGTGAAATCCGGATATCTTGAGAATGAGTTCTCGCTCTTTTTTAGACGCTTCAATCAAGCCGGCCCAACTCGCCAACGGCTTCCCCCCCGCCTGGGGTCCGTCTAAAATTGCTCCCGGAGGAAGCGGAGAAGGATCTACGATCCACGATTTGGGAATGAGTTTTCGCAGGAGTTTAAATACCCGGCCCGGCAACGCTTCTCGCCAGAAATCTGTCAGCAGATGGTGATGAAACAAAGCGAGTCCCAGTTTCTCCTCCTGAAAAGGTCGCATCGGCGGAGTGATTACGACTTCGCCGGCCTGCCAAGCTTCGAAGATATACGGAGCGGTCGAAATATTGGCCAAATCGAACAGCTCAAAGAAGCGATAGATGACCTCAATTTTTTCCGGGTTCCCTTCGACGTCAAAACACAGCGTCTGACCCAGAGGGAACAAGTCTTCTGGTTCCAAGCAAAATACCCGATATCCTCGTCGTTGGAGTTGCTCAGCCAGCCACTTCATTTCTGGCCGGTAGGTCGCCGCTTCGTCACTCACCACCAACGCAATCACCGGATTTTTTGAATTTGGCACCAGATTGGCCAAGGCTCGATAAAACGTCGTGATCATTTCGTCCTGGCCACCCAGAACATCGCCTTCGTCGGCATACAAACGGTTGAGAAATGCCGTGAGACCAATCCCTCCGGGCACTGAATCCAATTCACTCATCGCGAATCCTTCATCGGTCAGCAACAAGTCCGGGCGTAACACCGTCGGCGTCGCACCTTTTTGCCGCGGATCCCAGGTAGTCAACCACCCACGGCGTCACCAAGTTTCGATTACGCAGGAGGCTCTTACCTGCGACCGAACGCAGATAAAGGGTTTCCAAAGCCAGATGGAACTGCAGACACGCTTCCCCGATTTGCTCCAGTTCAGCCACCTGGGCTTGGGTCAAGGGCCAAGCCTCGGGGGATAGCTGCCAGGACTTGGCTTCAAACAGAGAGGTCGCCGCAAAGGCGTGAGTGAGTTCGTCGCGGGTTAAATCAGCCATGGTTATCGTGTCCCAAACCAGCCCGATTTCGCCAAATTCGCGAGTCGCCGTGGTAAAATCCGATCATCTCGCGACAAATTCCGACTAATCGTCGACCTGAATGTCTTTGTTACGATGACGAGGGCTGCCAGCCCGCAACCAACCGTTGACGAAGGCGTCGAGATCGCCGTCGAGCACCGCTTGAGTGTCGGTGGTGGCAACGCCCGTGCGCAGATCTTTCACCATTTGATAAGGTTGCAGCACGTAGGACCGAATCTGAGCCCCCCACCCGATTTCGCCTTTTTCGCCGTAAAATCGCTCCATCTCGCTGCGTTGCTCATCGAGTTTGCGCTCATAGATGCGGGCCTTCAATACGCTCATCGCACTGGCCTTGTTTTTGATCTGCGAACGTTCGTTTTGGCAGGTCACCACAATGCCGGTCGGGATGTGGGTGACACGCACGGCCGAGTCGGTCGTGTTCACACCCTGACCTCCCTTGCCTGAGGACCGGTAGACGTCCACGCGAACATCGTCCTCGTCGATTTCGACTTTCACGTCGTCATCAATTTCCGCGACCACGTCGACGGCGCAAAATGACGTGTGACGGCGTTGATTGGAATCAAAGGGACTGATTCGCACCAAGCGATGCACCCCGCGCTCAGCGTTGGCGTAGCCATAGGCGTTTTCGCCTTTGATCAACAGTGTGGCCTTGGAAATGCCGACCTGTTCGCCCGACTGGACGTCGACGACTTCCACCGCGAAACCGCGCCGTTCAGCCCAGCGCGTATACATGCGAAAGAGCATATCGGCCCAGTCGTTGGATTCGGTGCCACCTGCTCCGGCCTGAATCGAAAAGATCGCGTTGTTGCGGTCGAACCGCCCGGTGAGGAACGAGGCGATTTCGATGTCATCGATTTTCTCGAGCATCGTTGCCACTGTGGACTCAAGTTCCGCGGTGTATTCTTCCTGCTCGTCAGGGGATCCCGTTTCGATGAGTTCCAGCATCACGTCGACATCGTCGAACTTCTTGCGGAACTCGACCACGGGCAGAACCGCCTTCTTCAAGGCGTTGACTTTGGCAATATGCTTCTGCGCCCGAACGTTATTGTCCCAAAAACCGGGAGCGCCCATTTGGGCGTCGAGAGCGTCTATTTCACGGAGTTTTTGTTCTCCGTCAAAGAAACCTCCATAACTGCCCGGCGCGCTTTTTGATGAGCTCGATGTGGTCGTAAGTTTCTGGATCGATCATGGTAGGGAATTGGCGAAAGGACATCGCCGCAAAGACCCTCGCTCGGCGCAAGTGCGAAAAACAGGTTTAATCCGGGCTTTAGCTCGAACAGCGTGCAAACAAACGCACCTCAGCCTCCCTTTCGACGTGGGATGAGGCAGGAAGGCCCGCTGAAGTTATAAAGCGTAAACGTCTTGGGTTCGATTTATCGAATCAGGCTACTTCTTCGACCAAGACGTCGTGGGCCTGGCCCTCAATCGTCAGCCGCAGACGCACTGGATTGCCCGGGGCAACCATCGTCGTGGCTGAAGGAGTTGCTGCCGCCGCCGGCGCAGGGGCGGGTTTAGGACTCACTTCAATCGGTTTAGGCGCAGGTGCTGCCTTGGCTTTCGGCTTATGCAATGCGGCAAATTCCGTCGGGAACATGGCATGCAATACGCAGGCCTCGTCATCCGTTGGCAGACCGGCTTTCTCGAGCTCGGCGCGCAATTTCGGTAAACGCGGTTCCAAGGCATCGGCCGGGCGACCTTCCACCGGCTGCTGGCCCGAGCGCTTGATAGCCAGCGCGAGAAGATCGGGGTCGATCGGTCCCGGAGTTTTGCCGTATTTGCCCAAGGCGATGTCGATGGCGGGTTGGGATACGTTTTTCCACCGACCGAACTTCACGTTTAACATCGATTGAGAGCCCACGATTTGAGAAGTCGGCGTTACCAGTGGGATGTAACCCAGCGCTTTCCGCACGTGGGGAATCTCGGCCACGACGGCCTCAAATTGATCCGCCATGCCCTGTTCCTTGAGCTGATTGCGGAAGTTGGACAACATGCCGCCAGGCACTTGATACGCCAGTGTATCGGCGTCGACGCGCTCATTGGCCGGAGAGGTAAATTTGCTAAGTTCGGCGTAAACGCCTTTGAAATACTCCCCGAGTTCGCGGAGTTTCCCAATATCGTAGGAAGGACAACGCGGATGACCCTCGAGCAAGGCGAGCATGCGAATAGTGTCAGGCTGGGACGTGCCGTTGGCGAAGGGTGAGATCGAGGTCTCGATCACGTCGACCCCGGCTTCCACTCCCGCGACGTAAGTCGAAGCCCCGAGACCCGCGGTATCGTGCGTATGGAGGATCACCGGGAGGCCGACCTGTTTCTTGAGCTGAGTGACCAGTTCATAAGCCACACAGGGCTTCATGATTCCGGCCATGTCCTTGATGCCGATGGAGTGACAGCCCATCTCTTTCAGTTCGATGCCCATCTTCACGAACGCCTCGGTGGTGTGCACCGGACTGGTCGTGTAGCAAATCTCCCCCCGCGCATGTTTGCCGCACTCAATCACGGTTTGCACCGCCGTGCGCAAATTACGCGTGTCGTTGAGGGCATCAAACACCCGAAATACGTCTTGTCCGGCGGCGGCGTTCGCCCGCACAAACGCTTGGACCACATCGTCGGGGAAACTGGTGTATTGCACGATG
>CAXBOL010000080.1:0-10794 GCA_963977295.1 uncultured Opitutaceae bacterium | reverse complement strand
AGAGCGGCGTAGCCAGCGCCGTGGTAAAAAAAAGCTTCGGCACCACCCACCAGACTTCGAGCTTGAAGATGAGGTGCGACACCATGGTCAGCCCGATCGCCACGGTTCGAGCTACCACCAGCGAATCTTCACCACCGCCCCGGGGACGCACTTCCGGTTCACCGAGGCACAACTGATCGAGCGGGATACTTTCCCAACCCGGCACCCTTCGACCAAAGTAGCGCTCCACCGCCATTGCGCCCTCCAGGAAATTCAAAGAATCTCCACCCGCCGACTTGAACGACTCGTGTCCTTCAAGGTGTTTGACCTTCAGCACCGCCATCAACTCCGCGCGGAGCCCGGCACCCGACTTTGCCGCACCACTCGTTTCCGCTCCATCCGGAGTGCCCGCCCGCAAAATCGCTCCATAGTCGGGTTTGCCTGAACTTAAGGTCGGGGCCTCCTGCAATGCGACCACCCGCAGGGCTGCGACCGGTATCCCCAACCGACCCACCCACTCGCTTTGCAACGTTTCCGGATCCGTCCCGTCGGTCACCGCCACCACGATGCGCCCTTCCGTGCCCGCCACCCAACCCTGCACGCCCGATCGGCGCAGATCCGATTCCACCCCATCCAACGAAATCCTCAATCCCACGATCTTCACCCAACGACTTGAGCGTCCGACAATCCGATACCGCCCGGACGCATCGCGCTCCGCAATGTCTCCCGTGCGCAGTTCCAACGGCCCCGCTCCCAGCGCCAGATCGGATCGGTTCGTCGCATACCCCATCATCACGTTGAGTCCCGTGTAGCACAACTCCCCCGGACTGCCCGGGGCCGAGACGGCCTCCCCCTCCGTATTCAGAAGTCGAATATACCCTCCGGGAATCGGGTAACCGATGCTGTCGGGAAACGCCTCCGCCATCTCCGGGGGCAGATAGGTCATGCGGGGCGAAGCTTCCGTCTGCCCATACATGACCCAAAGTCGTCCGCCTCTTTTGGCCAGACCTGCGGCAAAGCGTCTAATCCGATCCGGATCCATCCGCCCGCCCGCTTGCGTCATGGTCCGCAACCCCGGCACCACCCGCTCCAGAAAGCCTTGCTGCTCCAATAGCTCATAGGTGATCGGCACCCCGGCAAAACTCGTCGCCTCCATCGCCCCAAACTCTTGCCAAAATTCCACCTCCAGCGGACTCCTGGCCGTCAGCGCAATCGAACCTCCACTCATCAGATGTGAGGTCACCACCGACACGCCGTAAGAGTAGTGCAAGGGCAGCGAGGTCACCGCTCGATCCGACGGCCCTAGGCCCAGGTAGTGCGCAATGGATCGAGCGTTGCAGATCAAGTTCTGGGACGACAAACGCACCAGTTTCGGGTCTCCCGCCGATCCCGAGGTCGGGAGTAAAAGCGCCAGATCCTCATGCGGCTCCGCCGCGCTTCCCACCTTGCTGGCGTGCAAGGCCCACCCTCCGATTTCGCCTCTCCGGAATTCGAATTCCGGCGCAAATTCCCGGCGCAACCGCGGATCCCTCGCCAACTGCCCTTCGGCCACCAACAACACCGGGAAGCCGGCCCGGCTGGCGCCAATCCACGCCACCAAGGGCTCCCACTCGTTGGCCATCTCCACCGCGACTAAACCGCGCCTCTCCCCCAGTCCCAGCGCCCAGGTATCGGCTGCCTCCGCCAATTCCCCATAAGACCAACTCACCCCATCCGCCCGCACCACCGCACAGCGTTCCCCGTGGCTTTCCAAGTGCGCAAAAAGCCGACGCGAATCTGAGGCGGCGGCACTCGTCACCCGTTAACCGTTTGACGTAACGTTTTCGTCTCTGCCAACAGCGCCTGGGCGGCGGCCAAAACAGCAGCCTCCCCCAACTCCTCGCTCGCCCCGATCTCCTCCGATTCGCTCGGCGGGACCGCTCCCCCCGAAAACTGATTGGCGTCATCCGGATCACCCAATCCCGCCTGTCGAAAACGTTGTAGCCGCGCGAGAATGAGGTCCCGAATTTCCGTGGCATTTTCCACCGCGTGAAACGAACTCCGGTGCATCGACTCCCCTCCGCCTTCGCTCTCCTTGGCGGCCCCGCCCCCCGCCGACTCCACATGGACATCCGCCAAGTTTAGCAAGCGTTGCAAAGGACCTTGATGCACGGAGACCTGCTGCAAGTTGGCAAAACTCATCGTTGCTTCCTGGATTCTCACCAGCCCCGAGCGCAGGCGCAGGCTTCGATCCGTGACCATATACCAACGCTGCGTGTAGTCCAGCCACACCGCCGCCAGTGACCAAAAGAACTGCACGACAAACACCCCTAAACCGATCAGCTCGCCGAATTTGATCCACCACAACACCCGCTCCGGCGTGCGTTGAGCAATTTGGCGCATCCAGTCTGGCGCCACGTTATGAAACACTTGGTGTACCACGTTACGGGCCACATCTTTTTCACCACTCCATCCAGGTGGCAGCGCTTTCGGCATCTCGGTTTCGTAGACTCCGGGCTCCACTTCGACCAGTTGCGGTCGCACTTCGGCGGCAGGCTCCTTTTTCGACTCATCATGCAGCTCGCGGGCTTTCTCCATCTGGATCTGCACCTCCACTTCCTGAATAAAATACAGCGAAAAAATCAAGCCGACCACCGCGCCGATTTGCGCTACGGTCCACGCCGCCAACTTGAGACGGAGGAAGTTTTTGCCCGCTCGGAAAATCTTCAACGAGCCGGGGGCACCGGCCGGTGGCGAGGGCTGGGGTGGCACTTTGAGCAGCTCCAACAACCAGGTCTGGGCTCGCTTGATCATGACTGCCCTCCCCGCTTGGCCAGCGCTTCCCGCACCGCCCGCAACTCCTCGGTCACCGCCCGCAAGACCTCCACCAACTCGGCGGAGCTTACCTTCGTGTCGGCTGCTTTCACCGGACTTGCCGAGCTCGTCGATTTCACCTCATCCTTCACCCCGCGCATGCGGTGATAGAGAAAATCGCGCACCGCCTCAAATTGCTTCAGCCCCTCCAACGTCATTTCCGCGCCCGCACTGCCACTCGCCGTTTGCACCAGCACTTTGGCCAGCCCCAACCAGCGCTCGATAACATTGGAGCGTAGATGGATGTCCTGAATTCGGGAGTATTGAATGATGATCTCGCGCCGAAACAAGATGCCCCAGCTCATCGAGATACCTTCGCTCGTAAACCGATACCGCATCGTATGGTAACGGATGAGGCCATAGATCAGCAGGATCGGGAACAACGGGCCCAAGGCGAACGACGCGATGATGTAGTATTTCTGCAGATCCGGATGCGGTCGTTCGATCGTAAGAATCTCTTCATCCTCGGGCGTCAAAGTCATGGCCCGGATCAGAACGATCAATTAAGCCGAATTCAAACCACGAATGACGCTCGATTCATCATCCCCGTTTGCCTCCCGCCCCCTCACCGTCGGAGCGAGCTTGCTCGCGATGAAACCGGAACACTAGCAAAACCTGAAGACACAACATACCTTGATGCCCCCCGAGACCAGCGCGATTGCGGGCAAGCTCGCCCCTACCGGGGAAACCAGTTCCTCGCCGCACCCGAATTGCCGTCCGCATTGATAAGGGTTGAACGGAGCGCCCCCTCGCCGATGATGGGCAAAACATGGAAACCCCTCAGAACGGTGGCAAATTAGGGTTCCAAGCGACTTGGGCCATGGCCGTCGGCGGGATGGTCGGAGGAGGAATATTCTCCACCCTCGGCGTCGTCATCGCCATTGCGGGTCAATGGGCGTGGCTCAGCTTTTTAGTCGCAGGGTTGGTGGCCCTGGCGTCCGGCTACTCTTATTCGAAGCTCGCCGATCACTACGGCGAAGGCGGCGGGGCGTTTACCTTCCTCAGAAAGATCCATCAAGACGGGTTCGCCGGCAGTCTTTCATGGGTGCTGATTCTCGGCTACATCCTGACAAATTCCGTCTATGCCTACACCTTCGGCACCTATCTGGCTCATGTCTTCGATGCCGGTCCATGGCTGCCGCGCACCGCGGCACTGGCCATCCTCGCCCTCTTTGTCGGGCTGAACCTGCGAGGCGTGGGCGAGGCCAGCGGGGCTGAAACATTTTTAGTCTGGTTCAAACTCATCGTGCTGGTCGGCCTGGCCGGATTCGGCCTCGCGCAATGGGACATCGGTCAACTGTCCGCCGGGGTGACGGATTCCGGCATCCCCGCCGCGATCTTCGGCGCTGCTGCGGTCTTCATGGCCTACGAGGGATTCCAACTATTGTCATACGACTACGAGGAAATCAAGAACCCGAAAAAGACCCTGCCCCGGGCACTCATCTCCGCGATCGTCGTGGTGATCGTCGTGTATGTCATCGTCGCCTTGGGGGTCGCCATGCTGATTGGGGCGGGCACGGTGGTGGCAAACGAGGAAGTCGCCCTCGCCATCGCCGGTAAAGCGGCGTTGGGCACCACCGGGCTCATCATCGTCACGATCGCCGCCGCCTTCTCCACCGGATCCGCCATCAACTCCACTCTCTTTGCCACGGCCCGCCTCGCAAAAACGGTTGCTGACCACGAGGAACTTCCTTCCGCCCTGGCTCACCTGAACCACAACGACATCCCCGATCGAGCCATCATCGGCCTCGGCCTGTTCTCGGGCATCTTCGCGGTCTTCGGCAATCTTTCCTCTCTCGTTGAAGCGGCCAGTCTGACTTTCCTTTTCACCTTCGCCGTGGTCAACGCCCTCGCTTGGCTTAAGCACGCGGGACATCGCTGGATCACCGGAGCCGGTGCCCTCTTCGCCTCCGCCGCGACCGTCGCGCTCATCCTCCGCCTCGCCCAGCAGCAGCCATGGTCTCTCGCGGCCCTTGCCGCCGTCATATTGATCGCCGTTTTCCTGCGCCCCTATCTGCTCAAACGCTGAGCTGATACCGACGTCATTTGAGAACTGGACTTTAGATCCATTTGTTCTGAGGTAGGGCGTGACCGCCCTCCGTCGCCAAGGCTTTGGAGGACACGCTGGGCGCGCCATCAGGCTGATGGCTCCAGAAAAACTCCCTCACCACACCACTGCGGACGGCCCGGCGGTCCGTCCCTACCTTTCTAGTGTCCAAATCATTCATGACGTTGGTTATAAATCACTCGCACGGATCAGACACACGCAATCACTACCGTCCACCGTTTCCAGCCACTCCATTTCCAGTGAGGGCCATGCTTTTTCCATCGCGGGACGCAATTCTCCGACTTCCAACACCACGATCCCGTGGGGCTGGAGCCGTTCTGGCGCCTGCCGCAGGAGTTTGCGCACGATGTCCAAACCGTCCGCGCCGCCATCCAGCGCCAACCGCGGCTCCTGCTGAAACTCCCGCGGCAGATCCTCACAAATCGCACTCGGTTCGTAAGGTGGATTGCTCAGCAGAATATCATACCGCCGCACCGGCACCGCATCGAACACATCGCTCTGGTGCAGCGTCACGCGATTACCGACGTGATGATCTCGCACGTTGATTTTTGTCACGGCCAAGGCGTCGGCCGAAAGGTCCACGACATCGACTCGCGCTTCGGGAAAGTGATGCGCCAGCAATATGCCCAAACACCCTGAACCCGTGCACACGTCGACCGCATCCCGCACCACCAGGCCCTCCGGCAACCAATCCGCCAACTCGGGAATAATTTCCAGAAAGTAGCTCCGGGGAATAATCACCCGTTCGTCACAGAAAAATCGATACTCCCCCAACCAGGCTTCTTTCGTGAGGTAACCCGCTGGCACCCGGTCGACAATTCGACGCGTGAACCACTCCACCAGTCGGCCGTGTTGGGCGGGGCTTAACTTTCGCCCCATCACCCCCGGCTCACTGTCTAAGGGCAAATCCAGTGCCCGCAGAATCAAATACAAGGCCTCGTCATGCGCATTGTCCGCCACCTGACCCAGCGCCAAACCCCGCGCCTCATAGGTTCGCTCCGCCCAGCTCAACCAAGCCTTCGGCGTCCGCAACCCCACCATCTCTTTCCCTAAACTCGCGTCAGATTTTTTCATGCCCCCCTCCATCACCAGCGTCAGGAAATCTGTGTCTATCTGTGTCCATCTGTGGTTAAAAAAATCAGGCTGACGGCCACATCACCTCATCACTCCCGCGGCGGCAGATGGTCACTGCAGTAACACACTTCCTTGTCGCCTTCGGTCCGGTAACGAAAATCAAGTTCATGATTGGAATCGCTGTCGCGCTTGCACACGGAGCACCGGTGCATGGGTCCGGACATTTCCTCCTTGAGCTTCTTACGTTTCACCTGCTCTCGCACCGCCCGTCGCCCGGTCCGCAGTCGCGTGATCAAGTCGCCGCCGAAAAACAGGAAAAAATTCCCCGTCGCCGCCAACACGCCCAGCCGTTCGGAAGCGCCCCCCACTACGAAGGTGTAGCCAAAACCCACCCACATGATCAGCGCCAACCACTTGATCTTCACCGGGAGGATGAAAAACAGGTGCAGGGTGAAATCGGGGTTCAAAAATGCAAAGGCCAGAAAGACCGCGCCGCCCAGAAACACGTTGGTCGCCATCATGTGGGGCGACAAAAAGGCGAGCCCCACCGTCAACGCGTAGCCGGAAAATAGAAATAGATTATACCGAACCACGCCGAGAAACTGCTCCAGGGCGTTTCCGTAGAGATAAAACAAATACAGCGCGAACGCCACCAACATGCCAAAGCCGGGCGGAATCGCCACGAAACTAAAGATCCGCCACCAGTCGCCTTGCAGAAAGAGCGTTGGCACGAAGACCAACATCCGCGGATCGAGCCGATTTAAGACCACGGCCAAAAGCACAAACGTCTGCACGATCACCAAATACAGGGTGATGTTCGGTACCGTGATCGGCGCAATCAGGCGTTCAAATTTGTTTAACCATTTCGACATGCGGTGGTGAGCTAAGGGGGCCGGGCGACAAGGGGAAACATCAAATCGTATTCAAATCTACGGCTGCCCCTCCGGAGCCCCCGCCTCAACCGGCTCGGGTTCCGTGGTTTTCGGGTCAGTCTCGTCCACCGTCGGCGCGAGGTTTGCCCCTTCCAGCTCGATCACCGCCGCACTCGTTACCCGGGGTGCCAACGGAAGTTTGCCGGCCTTGAATTCCGGCACCACCGGGACCGGCCCAGCCGGTTTGGCCGATTTTTCACCCTCCGCGGTCGCAGCAGGACTCGGCGAAGATGCCACCACCGGCTGGGGATTTTTCAATCGCGCCAACCGCTCCACCAAACGTTGTCTTTGCCCCTGCAGCGGTTCCGCCACGTCTTTGGTGAGCAAGGCATCCGCTGCGTCGAGTCGCCCTTGGTAGAGCAGAATATTGATTTGGTGCAGGCGCATCATCTGACGTTCCACCTCCGACTCCACCCGCGCGGCCAACGCCTCCCATTTCCCCAATGCCTCCTCCCACGGAGGGGTCTGTAGATCGTAATCCGCCTGCCGGTAAGCGTAGGGCAGACTCTGCGGATCCAGTCGCACTGCCTCGTTAAACGCCGTCATCATCGCGTCGTCAACTTGCTCCACCGTCCACTCACCGCTCTTGAGAAAGTCATCCCGCGCCGCGCCCAAGAGTTGGCCGAGCTGGAAATGATACAACGGCTCGTCCGGCGCCAACTCGATCGCCGCCAAAAAGTAATTCACCGCGTCGAGCGGCTTACCGTCCTCGGCCAGGTATTTACCCAATTGGTTTTTCACCACCGGGAGGTTCGCGTTCATCGCATTGGCCTTGAGCAGTAACGCCTTGGCCCGTTCCCGCTCATCCAGCAGCGGGTTGCCCAACAACATCGAGTAACTGACAAATCCTTCCGGGATTTTCGGGTGATCACGCAGAAAACGTTCATAATCGAATACCAACGACTGCAACCGAGGCCGCAACGCCTCCACCTCCTCCGGCAACTTTGCTTCGGCAGCCCGCCCCAGCAATTCACGCTGCAACGTCACGAGGTTTTGCAACTCCTCCACCGCCCTCGCCTCGTCGGTCTGCGCGGCCACCGTCGACCCCACCAAACTCGCCCAGACCAAGCTGCCCAAAAATTGTCTCCATTTACGCATCGTAGAAAAAGGTCCGACACCCTGCGCCGCTCAAAGTGCCACCGCAACCCTCGTCCATCCTCTTTCTCGTCCTCATCCTCACCTTCGTTCTCGTTCTCGTTCTCGAACCACAAGCCCAAACCGGTCGTCGGCCTGCGATCTACTACCAATCGCTGAAATGAGTGAGACTTTTCACCGAAGCCTAGGCCCTGAGGTGCCGGGCCATAACGGGGACGAAACTTAAGATGAAAATAACGGAAGCAGCGCCGGAATTCTTAACCACGAATGGATACGAATGGACACGAATAAACACGAATGGCTTCGCTGACGCTCCGGAAGAAATCGACCTGCTTTGTCTTCCAATTTTTGCCGAACTTCAAACGGAACGGTAGTGACGTTCACTCATGTCCATTCGTGGTTCAACCAACATCCAGTCATTTGAAGTTCTTTGAGAGATAACGAATAAAACTAAGTTATTTTCCCGTAATATCTTCTGTATTTCTTGGTTCCCTTTTTGGCCTTCTTTAAAATCTAAATACCACGAGCACTTGGTATAAGTCTATTGAGAGAAAAAAGCGTATCACTCTCCCTTCGTAGTGCGGTGCTTCAGCCCGCACCTCCTCCTCAGCCCTACGGCTTTGCCTGCACTGCCCTCAAACTGAGCCCGACAAGAATCCACCGAAAACTCGTCCGCTTACTTCTTCCCTAGAACTTGTTCACCGGGGTCGCCGGTTTCTTAGCCGCCTTCACCGGCATCTTTCCCTCCGGGTAAAGCGTCACCACCGTATCCAATGACGGATCAATCGTCGCGCCTTTGAAAGAACGCGCCCGAATCGTCATCATTTTGGTCAGTGCCGGCAGACGAACGGGCCCTTCATACCGTGCCGAACTCAGGGTCGGTTCACTGCCGTCCAACGTGTATCGAATCTCCCCGTCGGCCCAGAATTTACTCGGGGTCATCGTCAGGCTCAACGGCCCCGCCACCTCTCCGCCTCCGGGCTGAATCGTGGGTCCCACCGGCGTCCAGGGATTCTCCACAATGTGGGGCGTCACCTTGCCCCGCTTGACGATATTGAACGTATCCGTGGTTTCACCTGCGCTATTGATCATGCGCGAGGTCAGGGTATCGCCTTCGATATCAATGATCATGGAGCCATGCTCCACCTGCACGCGCCGCATGATCGGCATCGCGCCCTTGCGACTCAAATTGGTGCCGCCATGCCCGATGACCAACTGCGCCACCCCTTCGTGGCTATGCAGTCCCGCGCTCTTCCGGTAAGCTCCGTCGCCCCGGAGGTCGCCATCCCCGTCATCCAACACCACGCCGTCCGCCACCGTCGGAGTCGCGTAAGCTTTATCGATGAGCATGGACCGTTCATAAATGTGCGAATGACCGGTCAACACCAGATCCACCCCGTGTTCCTCGAGGATCGGCATGATTTGCTCCCGCATTTCGATTAACTCGATTTCAACATCACTGTCGTGCGACCCCTTGGTGTAAGGCGGGTGATGGAAAAACACGACCAACCAGTCGGCATCGGTGGCATGCAGGTCTTCCTCCAACCACCGCGCCATTTCGGCCTCCGCGGAGCGATCCACGTCGTAGGAGTTCAAACAGATGAAATGGGCCCGCCCATAATCGAAGGCATAATAAGCTTCCGTGCCCGATACCACGCCGCCCGCCTCACCGTGCGCGGGTGACACATACGCATCATAATACGGACCCGTCTGCATCAAACCGTCCGAATATTTACCCTCGTGATTGCCCATCGAGGGCCAACAGACCGCCTGCCGCAACGTGGTCTGATAAATGTCAAAAAACGCCCGCTGAAACTCCTCCTCTCGACCGTGGGTGTAGGCCATGTCACCCACGTGGATATACATGTTCAGCGGCTTCTTTCCTCCCCCAACACCTTCAGGGCCCCGCGATAAACCCCTTTCTGCACTTCATCGCCCTTGCCCGAATCGCCCACGGCCCAAATCCGAATCTGGGCCTCCGCCCCTTTCTCCGGGTGCGTCATAAAAAAATGCGCCTCATCCCCACCGGCCAGTTTTTCGTCCCCGTCATAAATCGCGTAGAAATAGCGCGTGTTCGGCTTAAGACCGCTCAAACTCATCTCATATTGCCGGGTGCCCACCGGCGCGCTGTGCAGACGGGCATAACGCTTGACCGTGCCATCGACCTCAACGCCTTCCGCGATTTTAAGCGCAAAATCTTTGGCTTCCCGTTGATTCAAATTATCCCACGACGGGCCGTAACGCACCACCGGCGCCGTCGCGAAATCGGTTCTCCACACGACGACGACCGACTGCTCCGTCGACATCTGCAGATAAGGCCCCCGCGTGACCGCTGCGTGAGCCGCCCCACTCGCCCCGAGGCCCAAGGCCATCAAGGCCACCAACAGTTTGAGTAATGCCGCCGGTGCGCACGTGAGGGTTGGGGAAGGGGTGACCACGCCGCGACGCTACGCCTCACCCTATTCTCCGGTCAAGGCACGACCCACGCCAAAAAATGACCCCGAATGTCAGACCACATCTCCCTTCTTTCATAATTCTTCATTCCTCATTCGGCATTGAAAGTCCGCGTCCCCCAGCCGCACTTTCCTCCCGTGCCCCCCGATCCCGAATCTCGCACCGATCACCTGCCTCGCCACCATGCTCGGGGCCGCGGCACGCCGATCAATCCGCCCAACCGCTTCGAAAAAACCCGACTCGCGATCGATCCTTCCGCAGTCGCCGATCTCGATCCGGATGACGTCACCCGCCCCGCACCCCGCACGCAGTTTTTCGAGGACGACAGTGCCTCCATCC
>CAXBOL010000079.1:0-10822 GCA_963977295.1 uncultured Opitutaceae bacterium | reverse complement strand
ACGGCCCAGCGGTCCGTCCCTACCTTTTGTAGTCCAAATCATTCAAGACGTTGGATTAAGTTAGCGCACACGGCTCACTGACCCCGGAACAGGCTGACTGCCCCGCCCACCGTGATCACAGCCTCCCGCTACCGTGAGGCGGCAATGCCCTACGCGTTCGGTTCGAACCGTTTCAACTCCCGGTTCTTGTGCACGGTGCCCGCCGGGAAAAGCTGACCGTTCATGGCAATATAGACCCCGGGATCGAGGACCTGCAGTCCCCCGACCGCACAGCCCACATTAAACAAGGCATCATTCTGCCGAAAACGCGCCGGCAGCATGGAGCCGGTAAACACGACCACCTTATCCGGAATCCCGGCCAGCGCCGCCGCCGTCTGGGTCATGGTGTCGGTGCCATGAGTGATCAAGATCAGGCGCTCGGGCGAAGCGATCACCCGCTCGCGAATCATAGCGCGATCCTCATCGTTAATCTCCAAGCTGTCCTTGCGCAGCACACTTTCAACCACGAAGGCAAACGTCACATTGGCCTCACGTAATAAGTCGCCGATCGTAGGTTCGCCGATCTCATAAGAACTCGTGGCGTCAAAATAGACCTTATCAATGGTTCCCCCGGTGGCGATCGCGCGAATGTGTGGTGCAGGCGTCAGTGACATAGCGAGCCAAGCTGCGTAGACTTGGCCTAAAGATCAACTGATGTCTCAGGTTGGATTTTAACTAAAAATGAGCATCCTGTCCCAGATCAAACTCGACCACACGTGGACGTATTTGGACTTCCTCCTTCAATTTAATGGACGATTCTCCCCTGCCACCGCCCTCAAAGTTTCGGCTCAAGCCCAGACAGGATTTTGCTCGGGCCAATCCCGAGCCCGGAATACAAGCAGCCTCTCGCGATCACGACGTCTTCGCCTGGCGCCAACAAGAACAAGCCCTGAATCACCAGAGCGGAGTCGATGAAATCAAGATCGTCCGTCGCTCCAACCGCCGCGCCATCGACTACTGGACCACCCTTTTAATCGTTAATCTCACTATGGGGGCCATTGGCGTCTGGGGTCGAAATAATCTCTTCGTTCTCGCCAGCTGCGGCGCTGGCATACTGGTTTTCACCATCGGCCTGACTTGGATCATGTGGGGCATTATGCGACGCTACTAGATCCGCTCCCGTTTCTATTCCCTCTGCCTACTGTGAAAGCCCTCGTTTCCGTCGTCTCCACCTTTTTGGAAAGCCGCACCAGCCGTCAGAATCTGATGACGTTGTTCAAACTCGTCTTCATATTCGTCGGGCTCGTGTCCGCGTTCAGCGTGCTCTTTCACGTCATCATGGAACGGGAGGGCCAACACCACAGTTGGGTGACCGGATTCTATTGGACGCTCACCGTCATGTCCACGCTGGGCTTTGGCGACATCACCTTTCACTCCGACCTCGGGCGGATTTTTTCCATCATCGTATTGGTCACGGGGGTGGTGTTCCTGCTGGTTTTGCTCCCCTTCACTTTCATCGAATTTTTCTACGCCCCCTGGATGCGTGCCCAGGCCATCGCCCAAGCTCCACGAGACCTGCCCGCGAACACCTCCCGTCATGTGATCCTGACTCATCATGGCCCGGTCACCAAGATGCTAATACAGATGCTCCAAAAGCATAATTACCCCTACTACGTCCTCGTGCCGGTTTTGAGCGAGGCCTTGGAAATGCGCGATCGCGACCTTCCCGTCGTCATGGGCGAACTCAGTGATCCCGAAACCTACCGTAAGCTCCGGGTCGATCAGGCCGCGATGGTCGTCACCACTCGCGACGACATCATCAACACCAACGTCACGTTCTCAGTGCGCGAAATTTCCGAGGATATCCCCATCATCGCCTCCGCCCGCTCTCCCGCCGCGCGCGACGCCTTGGAACTCGCCGGCGTCACCCATATTCTATCGCTGGAGGAAATGATGGGACAGGCGCTTTCCCGCCGGGTGATTAGCGGAGATTCCTGTGCTCAGACTATCCACATGATGGACGATTTGGTGATCGCTGAAGCCAGCGCGGCCGGCACGGTCTTGGTCGGACAAACCGTCGAACAGTGCGGTATCGGTGCCACCACTGGGGTCACTGTCGCAGGGCTGTGGATTCGAGGTAAACTCGTTGCCACGTCGCCCGACAGCACGATTACCGACCACACCTTTTTAATCCTCGCGGGTTCGCGGGCGCAAATTAGGGCCTACAATGAGGCCTTCGGGAAACCGGCGACCGAAGCCGCTAAAAAATCGAAAGTCCTGATCGTCGGAGGCGGCAGAGTCGGACGCGCCACCGCCCGCGCGCTCGATGAAAAACAAACCAACTGGACCATGATCGAAAAGCAGGCCGAGCGGGTGCAGGACACCGAACGCACCTTGATTGGCGACGGGGCGGAGTTTGAACTTTTGGTCCGGGCCGGACTTCACGAGGCCTCCAGCGTGATCATCACCACCCACGATGATGATACGAATATCTTCCTCACCATCTTCTATCGCAAACTCCGCCCCCACACCCAAATCATCAGCCGCTGCACCCACGAGGCCAACGTGAGCCGACTGCACCGGGCCGGCGCCGATATCGTGCTCTCCTACGCCTCCATGGGGGCCAACACGATCTTCAACTACCTCAAGGGCAGCGACTCGGTGCTGCTGGCCGAAGGCGTCACGGTGTTTTCCGTGATCGCCCCGCGATCACTTGCCGGCAAGACCCTGACGAAGGTCAAAGTTCGCGCCCAAACAGGCTGTTCCATCGTGGCCATCGAACACGAAGGACAACGCCAAATCAGCCTGACACCCACGACTAAGATTCCGTCGGGGGGTCGCATCATCTTGATCGGGTCGGCCGAGGCTGAAGATAAATTTCGCCATAAGTATCGAATCACCTAAGCAACCATTCTCAAACCAATCGCCGCTTGGATCTGGACTTTAACGCCAAGTCGCGGGGCCGTTGAGTTGAGGAAGAAGTTATTCGATTGCTGAACTTTGCGTCCTTACTGGCTTGGTGACTTTCTGTCCTCCGACCGTGCCCCCCCATAGCCTCGGCGAAGGCAGATGCGTTAAAATTAGTCTAATTCAATCGGACTGCTGGTCTCAGTCCCGGTTGGCGGTCTTACAAACGCTGACGATAGTTGAGTCCGTTGCGCAGAATCGTATCGAGAAGATCTTCGTAGCTCATGCCGGCAGTTTCCACCCCTTCGGCAAAGTCTTCGCCGAAGGCCAGGCAGGGGTTAGGATTCGCTTCCAATAAATAGAACTCACCTTCCGGCGACATCCGGAAATCCAACCGAGCGTATCCACTCAAATATAAGGCCCGATAAATCCGCTTGGACACCGTTTCCAGCTTCCGTCGCTGCTCCACCGTAAGTTCCGCGGGACGTGTCTCCAACCCCATCTGCTCCTGATGAGCGTAGCTCCACTTCAATTTGCTGGTGGCGATATTAGGCGCCCCTTCCGGCAATTTGTTAAACACCAACTCCCACGGGGTGAAGGTCTGGATCCGATCGTTACCGACAAGACTCATATAAACCTCTCGTCCGGCGATATACTGTTCCGCAATTGCGGGGCTGCCAAATTGCCGGTGGACCAAATTTACCCGTGCTTCGAGGGCTTCGTCATCCCGCACCACCGAAGCGCGGGAGATGCCCACCGACCCTTCATCGATCAGAGATTTGACCAACAAAGGAAAAGGTAGCCGTCGGGGGCGACGCACTTTGCGGCCGGGACGAAACACCGCAAACGCCGGGACTGCGATCCGATGGTGGGCCAGAATCTGTTTGGAAAGCGCCTTGTCGTGCGAAAGCGTGAGGCCCCGAGGATTACACCCGGTGTAACGCACCCGCTTCAGCTCCAGATAACTGACCAAATGCTGGTCAAACAGCGGCTGCCCGTCGAACTCCTCCAGCATATTAAATACGATGTCCGGTTGCACATCTTCCAGCGCTTGGCGCAACACACTGAGATCCCCGTAAATGCCCACCGCATGCACGGAATGCCCCATGCGCTCCAGCGTGACTTTGACGTCATACTCCATCTTCCAGGGCTGGATCTGTTGCTCGGTCAGGCCTTCAATATTCTCGGGCGGCACCAACGACTCATGCATCAGCGCCAGCACTTTCAGCGGCTTTAAGTGTTTTCTCATATGGCGATGGGGAAATATCCGGAATGGGCCACTTGCATAGTGTGCACCGTGAGCATCAGCAACACGCGCTCCCGCGTGCGGGTCGGCGATTCACGCAGTCTGAGTTTCATGTCGCGGCATCGCTCGATCATCGTTTTGAGCACATGATCCACGGTGTAAGGCGGAACGCCAGTCGCCTCCGCGACGGTCCGGCTCAGGTCATGACGATGTCCCCTCAAAAACGAAGATGCGGCGGGCTGTTTGCGCGCGCCCGACGGTGCCTCGAAGACGCGCCGTAAATCTTGATCGTAGTAGGCCGGCCATTCCACGGCGTAGTGTTGGCGCTTCTGTGCCCAATGCTCGCGCAAGGTCACTTTCAACTCCTTCAAGGGTTCGATGAATCGTCGGGTGCGCACAGGCGGCGAGACTCCCGCGATCTCCGACATCAACTCATCGACGTATTCAAGTTTCTCCAGCGCCGGCCAATCTGCATAGCGCTTCCGCCAGGGGAAATCCGGAGTTAGCCACACCGCAAAAGTTTCGGCAAAATCCTCCGCCGGATGGGCCTGAGCATACCAGCCGTTGAGGTGTTGCACAAATTTACGGCTGTTCGGTTTGGGGCGATACGAGTCCGGATACGGATCCTGAAACAACCCAAACACTTCTTTCCAGCGTTTACGACGGTGAAAGCGAAAGGCGTTGTCGATCGCATGCCCCGCTTCGTGACGGAGGATTCGCATGCACGAGGCTTCCGCCGCCCCCTCTGCCTCCAACATGATTTTACGCTCCATTGCCATCAGACGCGGATGCGTTAAATAAAATGGCACTGCGATTCCCGGCACCCCGTCAGGAGTGAACCATTCCGAACCAATCCAAAAATGCGGATGAAATCTCAGCCCTTTGGCATCGAGTTCATCGTAGAGGCGCTGGCGACGAGGTTCGACGACCGAACCCTCCAATTTCAAGGGAAGGTCGCACAGACGCGTATCCAGTAATCGTTCTTCGGAATAGTTATACCAGCGGCTAGCCATCAGGGATGTAGCCGAAATTATCTCGTCGATCCTCCCACGTCGAGCGGTGATTAAGCCCTGCTTGCCAGACCACTCGCGCAGCGATGAACCTAGGGGGAAACCAAGCCGATCACGGCTCCCGCGACTCGCGCACCGGCCGCGCCAGTCGGCTGACTGACCAAATCATCTTCGCCGGCATGCACGATCAAACCGCGGCCGATGATGGATAACTCTCCACGTAACGAAATCCGGGAATCGACAAAGTCAGCCTTCGCTTCTCCGGCGGCATTAGCCACCAGATTACCGAGATCACCGATGTGGCGCATGCTCGCCATCGGGCCGGCATGCGAGTGGCCTTCCGGATTATAATGCCCCCCGGTTGACGTCAGATCCGCTGCGGAAAGATCGCCTTTTTGATGCACATGAAAACCGTGCTTACCCGGCGTCAATCCCTTCACCATTGCGATCACCCGCACCTCACCGGAAGGAGTTTCTTTAAACCAAACGGTGCCCGTCACACCGGAGTCATTGCCCGGCACCAAGACTGCAATGGCTTCGCGCGAAGCGACGGCTAGGCTGTCACCATGATGATCGGCTCGAGCGAAGCTGACGGCTCCAATTATCATGGCTAAAGCGGTGAATCGACGAACGAAACGAGCAGAGAGGAGGATCATAGCGGGAAGTAATTATCGGATTAACAATTTAAGACCCCTTAAGCTAAAGGCCAAACCGGCCGACGTCTACCCTGAGAGTATTTTTTTCGGTCTTCCTACGATTATCTTCAGTTGAAGTGGATCACTGTGGTTCTGGCGGATTGCACGGAGTGCACCGTGCCGAGTTTACGCAATACCTGTTGGGGTGAGCGGCGATCCCCTCCGAGGGGAAGTTGTTTCCCCTCCATTTCATCCCTTGGTTTTGCTCACCACGGCCTTGTCCCACTGCTGCTGCTTCTTTTCGTCAAATTTATAGGAAACGGCCATACTCACCGGAATCGCATCGCCCTCCTCATTGAGATGCGGAGAAAACTCCAAACTCACCGTCGCAGCCAAGGCCGAGGCGATAAAGTGTGGATCATCCCCCACCAAAATTTCCGGGTTAACGACGTCACCATGTTCATCGACAATAAAGCTCACGACGACTTCCCCGCGTTTGCCGGTGCCGTTGAGTTGAGGTGGATAATACGGCTCAATCCATGCCACGGGTTCCGGCCAAGTGCCGAGCTCATCCGCGTCGAGCACTCCCGTCGCATCCATCGTTTTAAACACATTGCGACCGGCCCACTGGCTGAGTGGGTCGGTTTCCTTGATCACAAAAACCACCGGCATCCGCACGCGCAAATCGATCGGCCGGCCCTTACTCGTGGCGGGATCAAAGCGCCAACGCGAAACGACAAGCTTCACGGCTTCGCCGAATTCTTTGTGCGTCGCGTATTGAATGGCGGCGTCGCGCACCGACCCTCGCCGGTCCACTTCAAAAACCACGTCGACCTGTCCTTCCACTCCGGCATCTCGCAGCGAAGCCGGGTATTCGGGCTGCACCGGACGCGTCATCCGCGGCGGCACCACGTCTTCATCGTCCGCGCCAAAGACCGCACTCCCGGCAGCGCTGCCGAACAGCGTCACCACCAGCAGAAACACGAACCCCAGCTTATTCAATGACGGTGCGAGTCGCTTTAGTTCCCCCGGTTTCATAGATTTTTTTGGCTTCAGGCATTAATTCGCGCATCTTGATCTGACGTTCTGGAAACCCGGGGTGATTGGCCAGCCAAGTCGTTTGGGTCTGGGCACCTTTCGAGGCGAGGTAGTCTTCCATGCGCTGCAACAGCACCAGCGCCTCCTCCGGATTGTAACCGGCCTTGGCCATGTAGATCAGACCGATGTGGTCGGCCTCCAACTCCTTGCCGCGGTCAAAGCTGGCTTGCGCAATTGCCGTAACCCCACTGCCCGCCGAGCTTCCGACGCTCGGCACGTAGATGCCGGTTCCTCCCACTGAAGCGCCGACGCCAATGGACGTTGCGACTCCCAGTGGTTTCATTAACACACCTTGCGAAAACTTTTCGTGGGTATGCTTCGCCGCCACATGGGCAATTTCGTGGGCCAGGACCGACGCGAGCTGATCCTCGTTTTCGCAGAAATCGATCAAGCCAGAGAACACTCCGACCTTGCCGCCGGGCATCGCGAATGCGTTCAGCACGCCTGGAGCGTCGAACACCACGAACTCCCACTCCGCCAAGGGGACATCCCAAAAAACAGTTTGAGAAAGACGACGGCCAATATCGTTGACAATTCGAATTTGAGCCGGGTTACGCGACATCCGCTGCATCGACTTGGTGCGTTCAAACTCCTCAATCGACTTTTTCGTCACGTCCGCGTCGTCGACCATACTGACCGAGTTTCGCCCGGTTACCGGGACGTTGTAGCAGCCTGAAAGCAACGTGATGGCGGCCAAGGGAAACAAAAGTCGCCGAGCAATCGAGATAAACGAGTCGGATCTGGGCATGAAAGAAACCAAAAGGATAGAGGGGAGGAAAAACCGTGAAGGCGCAAAGACCGCTAGCGGCAGAGCAATGTTCCAATGACAATTAAATCGCAAGCTCGCGGAACAAATCCTGCACAGATACAATCTGCCTCATCCATCAACTGGGGTTGAGAAACCGCCGTGCTTGATTTTCACTACAAATTACGAATTTCCGACTGAACAATCCTTAATCCCCGCAGTCCAACTTTCCTCCCCCGCTTTCATTTCACCTTCGCCCAAACCATGCCTGACAAACCAAATCCGAAACACCGGGTCATCGAGTGGAACCCTGCCGCCCATCAAGGAAACGCCTCTACGGATAAATCGGGTCGCAACAAACTTCTGGCCGCCGTCGCCATCATCTCTCTGCTCGTCGCGGTTGCCGCCATCGGTCTATCGTGGCGAGCGATGAACTCCGTTCCCGCTGAAGGTGAACAAGTTATCGTCAAAGAAGGCGAAAAAGAACCTGCCTACGTTTCTCGAGGTCGGGCGGAACTCGCCTACCAAAACGCCACGGAGACGCTCACCGCCGTGCGCAGTCTTCCGGTCAAGCATCCTACCCTGCTCCAAGAACTCGCTTTGATTGAAAAAGCGTTCCTGCTCGCCGAGACCAATATCAAAAACGGCGACTACGCCCCGGCGGCCAAGAGCCTGGAACAGGTCAAAGTGCAAATGGACGAATTTACGGAAACCGTGACCATGCAGCAAAACGCCAACAAGCGTTACGACGAACTCTACTCCCGGCTCCGCTCCGCCGAACGGATCCGAAGTTTCTCGCCCGAGGCCTATGATCAGGCCTTCAACTCCATCGGAGAGGGCCGCCTCCTGCTCGAACAGGGGTCTTTTCGCGCCGCGTGGCAGTCTTTTGACGACGCCACCACGACTCTCGACGACTTCGAAAATCGTAAAAACACGTTCGTGCTCGATAATATCCAGGCCGGACAGGTCGCGCTCAATGACGGCGACCAAACCTCTGCCGTTACCGCCTTCAAGGCCGCCCTCAAATACGATAGCGCAAACGAGGCAGGCCTTCGCGGTCTGAAACGCGCTGAGACCATTGCCGAAGTTCATCGCCTCCTCGAAATCGCCAAAACGGCCGAGGCCGACCAGGAGTTTGATACGGCCATCGAATCCTACGAACAGGCCTTCGCCCTCGATGAATTTTCCGTCGTTGCCCAACAGGGCGTTGCCCGAGCCAAAGCCGACCAAAAAGAAGCTCTGTTTAACGGCTTCGTCACCGCCGCCGAAACCGCCGCCGAGGCCGAAGAATGGGACACCGTCATTGCTCGCTACGAAGATGCACTCGGGGTCTACCCCAAACGCGATGACATCAAGACCCTCATCGACGAAGCAGAGGATAAACACCACGAGGCCCAAGTTTTCAACACCTTGGCTGACGCCTACGATCTCGAGCGCGATTTCCAGTGGGACAAAGCCCGCGTGACGTATGAGAAGCTCCTCGATCTCGAACCCGACCACGCCGAGGCCATCGAAGGGTTAATCCGAGTAGGGCGCACCGTCCGAGCCAAGATCGAATACGAAAAACTTATCGAGCTCGCTCAGCAACACATCCAAGCGGCCGACTTCCAAACCGCGATCCGCACCTACAATCAGGCGATGCAAACCAAGCCCGGGTATTTGGAAATCAGCCCCGAGATCGCCAATCTTCGCGTCACTCTGGAAAACAACAGTCGGCCGATCGATATCACCTTCACTTCCGATTCTCGCACCTGGGTAAGCATCACCAACTACCGCATGCTGGGGAAGATTGATAGAGAGACCGTCGCCCTCCCTCCGGGGGACTACGAGATCATCGGCCGTCGCAAAAAATACCAGGATGTGCTCCTGCTGCTCAAAGTTCGTCCCGGCATGACGACCAACCAAGTTTCGGTCGTCTGCAATACGCGGGCCGATTCCTGATCACGCTTTTGCGATGCACGCGCCCGTTTCCAAGTTCACCCTTGCCGGCACCTTGATCGCGATGGCCGTGACCCTGACTCCGCTCTCAGGCCAGACTGATCGCCGTCGGCTCGAGCGTCCGCCCGAATACGAACTCCCCTCGCTTTCTACCACCACCTCGCGCACCCCAACCACTTCGGTGAGCTCGCGGTCGAATTCCAAGATTCCCGACCCTTCTATTTTCGACGGTTCAAATTTCCCGCCCGAACCCCGCCCAGAGCGCGGCCTGCTGGCCAACATGACGCGCCCCGGGGCCGAACCCCCACCCGTGCCCGGTCCCGGGCCAGAAGAAGGTGCGGGGGGACAACAACAAGGGGGCGGCGGCGAAGAACAAATGGCCAGCGCAGGCAGCGGCGGCGGCGGAGGTTCTGGCGACGGCAAAGAAGGGGGCGGCGGCGCGCCCAGCGCACCTCAAATCAGCGGACTTCCGCCCATCGCCCAAGCCGCCGGGGGCGGTGGTGGCGAAGGCGAAGAAGGTCAGGAAGGCCAACCGGGCGCGCCTGGATCTCCTGATGCACCTAAAGCCCCCGCGGGGGCGGCTGGTCGACAATTGCAAAAACCGGGAGCCATTCAGATCGGCGACCCAACTGCGACTTTAGCGGAGGCGGATACCCCCCAAGCCAAAGCCAGCGCTCAACTCGAGAGCCAGCAAGGCGAAGCCCGCATGCAGATCAAGGCTGCCCAGGGCAACCAGCCCGCCAACCGCGGCAAAGGCACCGAGCGCGGCAAAGACATCCCGTCCAATCTTTAAAAACAACCCTACCCCGACACCATGAACCGCGCCCGCTGCTCCCGACTGCTTTGTCTCCTCGGCGCCTCCCTCGTTTACCCGACAGTGGCGCTTGCCCATACCATCGTTTTCCCGACCTCCGCCATCGAGGCGGCGTGGGAACTCGACGCGGAAGAATTCAAACAGGAATTTCCCGGCATCGACTACACCGGTCAGGGCCTTACCGACGAAGGCTGGTATGTGCGCTACCGGCATGAAAATCTCACCTACTTTTTCGGACCGGTCGAAGAAGAGATTCTCGTTTACCAACACGAGCGGCGCATGCACGAACTGCGCAATGATCTCGTCCTGAAACGACCCGCCCTCGGCACCAGCATCGTCGATGTCGTCTTCTTCACCTACGACCCCAGTCGTGCGCCCGCCGGTTACGGCAACGGCGGTGGGCAGGGCATGATCGTGGAGGGCGGTCAGGGCTCCAGTGCCCAGGGCGAC
>CAXBOL010000078.1:0-10842 GCA_963977295.1 uncultured Opitutaceae bacterium | reverse complement strand
CTACGCATCTATTCTCGGGCTGGCCGTGATCGGATTGGCCGCCACCCGCCGCCGTGCTCGCTCTGCCAAAATAATCACCTCTCAGGCCTGAATACACCTTCGTCTTAACCTTCATAAACCTCGCTCAAGGTGGCTGGTTTTGATCCACCGACCACGAGTGGTAGGTTTCAACCCGACCGGTGAGACTGTGAGGAGCCAGACCCACGACAACCAAAACAAAAAGGCATTGTAGTGAAAAATAAACTACTTCCCCAGGCAACTGAACTCCTAGTTGCCCTGAAAAATACCATACCAGCCGTCCTGCTGCTGGGCCCACTCAGCCTGGGTCTGGCTCCTGCCGCCAAAGCCCAAATTCTGTTCTCGATCGACGAGTTCACCACTGACACTCTGACCGTCACCCTCAAGGCGGGGACGCTCGACCAGACGGTGGCGGTGGGCTCCCAATTTCTAGCACTTGTTGACGCCAACGATATCGGGAACACATCGTGGGTTATCGGGAGCACATCGTGGTATACCCACACGGAATATGGATCCGGCGGAGGCGCCTTCGGGGAGCTCACGTCCAATACGTCTTTTACGCACTCTCATCAATTCGTCGGCGACGCCGTCTTATTTGCCTGGGAGAACACGCTCGCGACTGCCGGGGACCTGGGCTCTGACCTCACTTATAACTTCGTGGCTTCTGGCTTGTTCATGCCTACCAACGTGTCAACTTTCGCCCTTTTTTGGGGGGACCCTAGGTCGGGCCCGTCCCAATATCAGAGCTCGGGTTCCGCGGTTACGGGTGGGGGCAGCGCTGTGCCGGAGCCTAGCAGTTTCGTATTGTTTTCTGGGTTAGGTTGCCTTGGTTACACTTTCGTTCGCCGCCGCCGTTCACCGTCGGCAGTTGGGGTGATCCGAGGAGATCAAGTCAAGCCGACCTTCCACCGCCGTCCTCATCGTTCCTCCACTTAAACTCAATCTGCCATGGGGGTATTTACGTGACTCCACTAAACGCGAAGGCAGACGATCTTGCGCGTTTACGGCTCGTTGGGGTTGGCCATGACCTTCAGTCAGCGGAAAAGTCCTACGACTCCGCCGGAAGAACCCTTCTCGGGCAGGCCACACATGCGTTCATCCGCATCGCCAGGTGGAGTCACGTAAATACCCCTAATCTGCTATTACATGAAAATTTTTCCTTTTTGTTTCCGCATTGGACTCGCGCTCCTTGGGATCGCTGTCTTGGAGTTCACCCCACGAGCGTCCGCTCAAGTTCAAATTTCGAGTATGCCGAATCAGAAGGGGAGCATCTTAATCTTCCCGTCGATGCACCAGCCTGGGGGATATGGCCAGAATTTCACGGTAGCTGGGGGCGATTTCGCGCTTTCTGAAATCGATGCCTTTATGTTCGCCAGTGGAAGCTTAAGTGGCTTCCACGCCAACCTCTATCTGGCCGACGGTTCCGGTATTCCCACCGGAGACGCCATCACCAGCCTGAGTTTCCCCAGCGTGTCCACACCGGGTGCTTACACGTTCATTCCCGAAACCCCGATCGTGTTGCAGAACGGCGCCACATATACATTCGCGATCCAACGCTATAGCGGTGTGACCGGGACGATCACTTGGGTGCGGACGTGGCCCTATACCCCCGACGGAGGCAGCTTTGGTTGGACAATGGGCCCCTGGCTATTCGCTCCTTCTTTAGGCAACGATGGGTCCTTAGGCAGCAACGGTGGCACCGAGTTTTTCAAGATGTCGGTAACCGCTTCAGCCGTGCCCGAACCTTCCACCTACGCATCTATTCTCGGGCTGGCCGTGATCGGATTGGCCGCCACCCGCCGCCGTAGAGTTCACCGGGTAGCCTAGGCACCAAAACAATCACAAAAGACACAATCCGCCCCGGCCCCAAAAGCCCGGGCTTGTTTTTGATTGAGAGTCTTCGTTGTCTAGTGGCCTCCTTCAATTTCCATGGCTACCTCCAACCTCTTCATCGGCACCGATAGTGGTGCGACCACCTCAAAAACCGGCGGCGTGTGGGCCGACGGCACCATCATTTCTCACGAACTTCGCCAAAGCTCGACCAACTCCTCCTCCGGGACGGATGCCGTCATCGCCGGGTGGGTGGATGGCGTGAAGGGGTTTCTCGCCGATAACAAATTGTCTTGGGATCAAGTCGACGGCGTGGGTCTCGCCCTCCCCGGTCCTTATCAAGCCTACGGGGTGCTCGATAAATCCGCCAACCTGCCTGACAGCTTCACTGGTTGGAACTTTCTCCACGACTACACCGCTGCCCTCACCGCCGCGGCCGGGCGCTCCATCCCGGTCGTCACCGGCAACGACGGCGATTACGGCGGAGTGGGTGAAGCCCACGCCATCCGCGGCACCCGCAAGGTCGGAGTGCTCTTGCTGGCACCGGGTTCGGGCCTCGGCTGCGCTTATGTCGGCGCCGATGGACTCCCGCTGGCCGGCGACAACTTCGCCGGCATGGAAGCCGGACACGTGCCTGCCGTCCTCCACATGCTCGGCAACCCGCCCGTCTACCAATGCGGGTGCGGCAAAGGCTGGGGCTGCGTCGAAGCCTACACCACCATCTCGGGCCTGCCGCAATTGCTGCGCGACACGCTCAAACGCTACCCGGATCACCCGCTGGCGCAGTCCGATGAGCCGGAGAAGAAAAAGGTCCTCGCGCTGCGTGATCTCGCCCAAGAGGGCGACGCCTTGGCCCTCGATATTTTCGATTTCCAAGCCAAAGCGCTCGGCCTCCATGCCGCGAATTTGATCACCTCTCTCGATCCGGGATTCGTCGTAATCGGCGGCGGTTTGATCGATCCCGGCGCCACCACCCCGGCCTTCCGCGAACGTTACTTGAATGGTATCCGCGACGCCGCCCTGCCGTTCCTTTTCCCCGCGCAAAAACGAAACATCCAATTCGTGCCCGCGTCGCTGGGCGAGCTTTCCCAAGCCATCGGGGCCGCCCTCGTCGCGCTCAACACCGCCCGCGTCGCTTAACCATTCCAGCGTCCAGCCCTTCCCTTTGCGCATCTCGATTTCTTTAGCCAAACTCGTCGGCTTTCTGCTGCTGGCCTCCGCCAGCTCGACGTTCGCCGACGTGTTCAAAGGCGCCTACGTCATCAACGCCGCCGAAGGCGCGGTGTTGTTTGCCGAGAAAGAAAACTACGTCGGGCCGCCCGCCAGTGTGACGAAGTTGATGACCTTCCTCGTCGTGCAAGACGCGATCAAGGCCAAGGAGATCTCGCTCCTCACTCCCGTGACCGTCACCGCCGAAGACGCCGGCATGGGCGGCACCCAAGTTTGGCTGAAGCACAACGAGGTCTTTACCGTCGAAGATTTGCTCTACGCGCTCATCATTCAATCGGCCAACGATGCCGCGCACGCCCTTAGCCACACGGCGGCGCCGACCCGAGAGGCCTTCGTGGCCAAAATGAATGCCCGCGCCCAACAACTCGGTATGACCGACACGATCTGGCGCTCACCGCACGGATTGCCGCCCAGTTCGCGTCGACTCGATCAAACCGACATGACTTCGCCCCGCGATCTCGCCAAACTTGCTCAAGCCCTACTCCGCGAGACCGACATCTTGGATTACTCGTCCATCCAGATGCGCCCCTTCGGCGAAAGCCAACGCGAAAAACCCGTGATTATGCGCACGCACAATCACTTGGTCGGCAAAGTCGCCGGCGTGGATGGACTCAAGACCGGATTCACTCGCGCCGCGGGGTTCTGCCTCGCCGCCACTGCCGAGCGCAATGGTCAGCGCTTGATCGCCGTCATCATGGGTTGCCCCACCTCTCAAGAACGAGACATCCGGATGGCCGAACTCCTCGAGAATGCGTTCGCGAAATTGCCCCGCACACCTTCACCCATTTCAGCCGCGCCGGAAAGGTCCGTCACCACCCGCCCGGCTCCCACCGAAGCCGCCCCGGCAGAAACGCCCACCCTCACCATCATAAAGATCGATCCCGAGGCAGCAGACGACAATCCCGAGACCGCCAACGACGAAGAACCGCCCACGGTTGTCTTCGAGTTACCTTACTGAGGTCCCGTCGCCCACCTGGGAACGCCGAGCTCCAGCGGGGCCCCGTCACCTCAAGTCTCCGCCACTCACGCAGTTAAACCCGATCACTGTTTTGATCGAAAAAACCGTAGTTCGACACAGACAGAACGCGGAAGCGTATAGATGGTGAGCTCAAAGAGCGTGCCCCGAAAGGGGAAATGAAAACGGATGCCAACTTTGGGCGGTTGAAGAACAAGTCACAGAGGCAATCCGGAGTTTCACCGAGACTAAGGCATCCCGTAGGAGCCGTGCTTGCACGCGATGGCAGTCACCGTGGGCTGCAATTCATCATTCTCCCGCCACCGCGTTCATCGCGCGCAAGCGCGCTCCTACCCCATTACGACTCACCACGTAGGGGCGAGCTCGCTCGCGATCCCGTCTCTGCCTCTCCGCCACCCACCATCACGCCCCTACTCCACCTGACAAGACCACGCCAACGCGTTCATCGCCCGCATGCGTGCTCCTACAAATACGAACAGACCATCCTCCGTGTTTCCAACGGCATTGAATCCAGTGCCTTCGGGTATCTTAGGGAAGAAACTAAACCTAAAACCTTCAAATAAGAGACAACCCCGTCCCACCCACTCAGGCCTGTTCAAAACCATTCGGGTCAATTCGTGTCCATTCGTGGTTGAAAAATGCCGCCTCTGCCTGAGCAGCTCCCCTCGACTTCCCATCCCCTGCCCCGTCTTTAATGCCCGTGTTGCACCACGATTGCGAGCACGCCCAAGACCAGAAACAGCGACGACAACATGCCTGACTCATAGCGTTCAAACCGTTCGAGCCGAAACCGCTCCATCCCCAGAAGAGTCAGCCAAGTGAACAAGGTCATACCCGCCAGCGTCGCCACCGCGAGAATCGCACTCAGCACCCAGAAGCCGCGCCAACCGAACTGCACGCCGGTCAGATAAATCGGCAAAAACCCTTCACAGGGTGAAAGGGTCAGCATGACAAACAATCCGCTGATCGCGGCCCAATTGCCCCGATCTTCTTTGATCAAGGGCGTGTCTTTGAGCTCTTCGTCCCAATGCGTGTGACTGTGCTCGCCTTCGGCTTCATGGCCACACGCCGCGCTCGGCGCATGCTCACTCCCCGGCGGATGATGGTGACACACGCCTTTGCCCTGCCATTGCCTCCACCCAAAATAAGCGGCGACCGACAACAGCACCGCCGCGGTCACCAAGGGCAATAGATGTCCGATGGATTCCTCCAACTCGAAACCAAACCACGCGATGGCTAAACCAATTAGCCCGGTGAGCATTACGTGCCCCAACCCTGCTGCCCCCGTGACCGCCAGCGTATGAATTCGCGACCAGCCCCGCGCTTTACCCACCAACACGAACGGCACCCAATGGGTCGGAATCGCGGCATGCAGGAACGCCACGGCAAAACCCGTGATGGCAACAGTGGCGAGAGCGGTGTCATTCATAAACGATCGAAGAGACAGTCGTGGAACGCCCCACCATCGGGTGCAAGACTACGCTGTCGAACGCGAACTCTAGCAAAGTCGTCAACCCTCCGGCCAATCGTTCTCTTTCCCTTACTCGTTCTCGTTCTCGTGTTCACCTGCCACACGTCTGCTACGCCACTCCATCCACCTCCCCCCTGGCCAATTTTTACCCCGAAGTCCGTCGGCTTTTTACCGCAGTCCTCCGTAGTTTCTCTTCTCCGCGAAGTTTGCCTTTTGATCCTCTTGGAAACTCCTTCGCGAACCCGTATCGCCGCGCGGAGATGACGTCGGGGCATCGACGGGGTCCCCCTTGGCTTTGCAAATGGTGCATTGATTCGGGCGAACTCCTACCCTACCCGTGAGCAATCCTCTTTATGGAACCTTTGTCTCTGACTCAACTCGTGCCGATCCTCCAACTCGCGGTGGGACCGGTTATTCTCATTTCGGGGGTCGGCCTTCTTTTGCTGACCCTCACCAACCGATTTGGTCGCATGATCGACCGGACGCGAAGCATGATTAAAGAGATGTCCGATGAGCGGCACGTCCCGGTGGTGGTGGCCAACCTGAAAGAGCAGGTCAGAATACTGCAACGACGGTCCCGCATTCTACGACTCTCCATCACGTTGGCGGCACTCAGTGTCTTGTGCGTGGGCGTGCTGATTATGGGGCTCTTTGTGGCCGCATTTTGGCGGTTGGAATTGGTCGGGGTGCTCGTCGCGATTTTTTGCACCGCGATTCTTGGCCTGATCGGTTCGATGATCGCATTCATCATCGATATGAACCTCTCACTCAAGGCCGCCCAATTGGACTGGCGGCGGATCGAACAGGTTCAAACCCAATAGAGGGCGTCCGTGAACCCAGACTAGCCGACGTCCGAAACTCGCCTAGCTTTAATCAGTCGCGGCAGTTGAGATGAAGTGGGCTTGTCTTTGTGAGTCATTCCCGTAGGTCTCGGATAATGTCGTTGTTCTCTTATTTTTTCGCGAATCGGGAAAAAACCAAGAGTTTAGAGAACCGGCTCAGCCGTAGATATCAGCCAAGCCCCGATTACGGCCTGCAAATCAATGTGTTGGTTTCTGGCGAAATGCACGAGACGACGGTCCTCAACATGTCGGGGTTCGGACTGGGACTACTGCTACCGCCCGAAGTGTTTGTCGTCGCCGATGAAGAGATTCGGGTCTTTGTGATTTTGGGCGAATATGGCTTTGAGACCGAAGCTCGTGTCGCCCACCACCGCACGCGGACCGAGGGCACGGTGTGCGGCATCGAGCTGAAATTTAAAGACGTGCTGGCCCACCAAACCTACCTACAGTTTCTTCGGCCCGTGGCCATTGGGCAATCGATGCGTCTTCTACCGACTCAAACCGGACCTGCGACTTCGATCGGGATTCGGCGGGAGATCTATCAAGGCGAATCAGATGCGGTTCTGACGCTTTATTGGCAGAAGAAACCGGAGACGAAGCTGCTGAAATTTGAATTCCTCGCCCACAGTTTTCTGCTCCAGGCAGACTGTGAGACCGGTATTTTGTCCTTAAAAAGCCAGACGATGGCGACCGGTAAAAACGGTCAGTCCGAGTCAAGGATCACCGAGCTGACTGGCGTGCAACAAATAGAGGGTCATCGCTTATTCGCAGAGGTGACACTCAATTTGTCCAACCACATCCCGACAGAGATCCGGGAAACTCTCACGCATTTGATTGCCAAGCCCGGGGGAAATTAACCTTACCCCATTCAAGCCCAGGGCGTGAACCAAGGTCAGCGACCCGGGGCGTGAACCACTCAGGGTTGAGAACTCGTTTGGGCCGCCAGCTGTTTTTCAAAATACGTTTTCGCCTGATTACGCAATCCTGGGAGAGATGGACCAGAAATCATTTCATCATAAATGATCACCCCAGATTCGGGTAAAACCTCGCCGACAAACTTAATATTAGGTCGCAATAATTCTGGCGACGGAGCCATCAAGGCCCAGACAAAGCGATCCCGACGAGCCTTAAAATCGGCCGTCACCCTCATTTCTTTGCCAGCAAACTGGCTGCGCTTCACCAATGTAGGCAGCTCGAGCGAAAGCTTGGCCAGAGCAGACTCATCGGCGTTGACCGAAGACAAGACTTCCGTTCGTGCTCGCCGAAATGCCGACTGGATTTCTCGAGAGAGATCGGAGTCGGCGGCAAACGCCGGGACATAAAGCGGCGCCTGGAGTCGAAGCACCACCTTCACTTCATAGAGGCGCTGGTCACGAGAGACCTCGGACGCCAGCTCTATTCGCGTCGAAACCAATTCAAGGGGAACCTTCGAGCTGGAAAAATGAGCCAGTGCCATCTGGCCGGCCAATTCGCCCGCACCGGATAAGTCCTCCCCTCGGGGGTCCATCGAGATTAAGCTCGGAGCCAAGTAAAAAAGATAAGCCAAACCTGTCAGCGCGAAAAACGTTCGCCAAGCCAGGCGCCGCCTTCGTCGCCGCCGTGAAATAGCCTTATCGAGTTCTTCGAGCTGAGCTGTTTCCACCCAAGGTTCGACGAGGGGTGGAGGCGATAAGTGCTGCGGTCGAATCGCTTGTCCTGCTGCGGACTGATCAGAATTAACAGGTTCGTCAGTCATCGAGGAGAAATCATCGATCTTCCGAAATGGAAAAAATGCCAAGTTCCCTCCGTTCGCAGCCGGCACCGCAGGAGAGAAAAAACACGACTGGCGGAAAAAGGATCAACCCCATCAGCCAGTTCGTGGAGAAGCTAAAAGTCAATGACGCGAACCGCCGGGACCAAAAGGAAAATCAGGAAGGTTTGACGCCCCAAGCATCAACCCACAAGTCGCGCTCACGGGTCTGCACCTGAGTGAATCCGGCGCGCTGCAGGTAGACGGTCAACTCCTGCGGCGTGGAGCACTTGGCGATGTGGGTCGGGCGAGCCATCGGTTCGAAGGCCGTGCAGTGTTGTTCGAAATACTTCCAGCCATTGTCGGTGGTGAGGCTGATATTATCGCACCAAAACCGTCCGCCCGGACGCAGCACCCGGAACGCCTCTTGCACGTAACGGTAGCGGTCCCACTCGTCCAGGTGCATGAAAACGACCGTCGAATACACCACGTCGGCCGAGGCATCGGCCAACGGCTTCAAATCGTGCCCTGAAACTTCAATCGCCCGGGCGTTGGTAAAATCGACCAGTCGGCGGTTGGCATGGTCGACCATCGATCCCGAAGCGTCGCAGCCAATCCAGTCTTTCACGAGTGGCGATAAGCCTTTGCCGACACGCCCGACTCCACACCCGATTTCAACCATTTCATCGGTCGGATTGATGCCCACCGTGGCCCGAATCACGTTCACGGCATGGACGGCGGTCGCATCCAACTCGGTTTCGTCGCGGGTGCCACCCACGTAGAGGAACGCGTCTTCAGGAGTCTGAGACAGCTCGTTCCAAGTAGTTTTATAGTCTGCGCGGGTTGCCATGGTGATTCAACCCAATCACCGCCCGGTAGCGCGTCAATCTCCGTCATAACCGAGCCTTGCCAGCGACCGACCTCGGTGTTTCGGTCCTTTTCCCGCACTCATTGTCATGACCAAAACACTGCTCGTCACCGGCTCCTCCGGACTCATCGGTTCAGAAGTCTGCGCCTACTTCGCTCGCGAACTTGGCTACACCATCCACGGCGTGGATAACAACCAGCGCGCGGTGTTTTTCGGACCGCAAGGGGATACCCGCTGGAACCAACAGCGCCTGACCGAGGGCTTGCCGGGCTTCGTGCACCATGAAGTGGATATCCGCGACCGGCCTGCCGTGCTGGCGCTGCTGAAGTCAGTGAAACCCGACGTGATCGTGCACACCGCCGCGCAACCTTCCCATGACCGGGCGGCGGCGATTCCCTTCGACGATTTTGATACCAATGCCGTCGGCACCTTGAACCTGCTTGAGGCCACCCGACAGGCCTGTCCCGAGTCGCCTTTTGTGCACATGAGCACCAACAAGGTCTACGGCGACGCCCCTAACCGCATCGCCCTCGAGGAACTCGAAACCCGGTGGGACTACGCCGACCCTGCTTACGCCCATGGCATCGCCGAGACATTTTCCATCGACCAATCCAAGCACTCGCTGTTCGGCGCTTCGAAAGTCGCCGCCGACGTCATGGTGCAGGAATATGGCCGCTACTTCAACATGCCGACTTGCTGCTTGCGCGGCGGTTGCTTGACCGGCCCCAACCACACCGGGGTGGAATTGCACGGTTTCCTCTCCTACCTCGTGAAATGTAATCTCGAGGGACGGGAGTATCGGGTCTTCGGTTACAAAGGCAAACAGGTCAGAGACAACATCCACTCCCTCGATGTCGCCCGGTTCATGGCGGCCTTTGTCGGCGCGCCGCGGGTCGGTGAGGTTTACAATCTCGGTGGTGGCAAAGACAATTCCTGCTCCATTCTGGAAGCCTTTAAGATCGCCGAAAAGTTCTCCGACAAAGCGCAGGTCTTCACCTACGTCGACGAGAACCGAATCGGGGACCACATTTGCTATTATTCGGATCTGCGTAAGATGAGGGAACACTATCCCAACTGGGATATCTCAGTTTCGCTAGAGGAAACGATTCGCCAGATTGTCGAAGCCTGGCGTGGCCGATCCAAAACCTAACTTATCGCAAAAAGCCAATTCGAGTAGCCCATGAAACCTAAACTCTTTCAGCTACTCACCGGGTTGAGTGGCATCGTCATTGCCCTCGCCCTCACGGCTCAGTCCACGGTGGCCATGTCGGTCGTGTCCCCCTCCTTCACCGAGCTGGTCGATACCGCCGACGAAATCGTGGAAGGGACTGTGGCCGATGTGCACAGTGCATGGGTGGTCAACGACAAGGGCCACCGGGTGATTAAAACGTTCGTGCGCCTCCGCGTGTCCGAGACCGCCAAGGGAACGCCCACCGCCGAACGTGTCCTCAGTTTCTTCGGTGGCACCATTGACGGCCAAACCATGGTAATTGGAGGCATGCCGACTTTTCGAAAGGGCCAACGTGGATGGTTTTTCATCAAGGACAACGGCAAGGTGATCTGTCCGTTGATCTTCGCTCATCACGGGGCCTATTTGGTCACAGCGCCCTCCGCGACCGGAAACCGTTTCATCACCAGACTAAACGGCCAACCCCTACGCAGTCTCGCCGACATTGGAGCCCCGGAAGCGACTCCTTCGGCTCCGACACTGAAAGGGACCGACGCGGGGATGTCCGCCGCTGATTTCGGTGCGGCGGTTTCGCGCGAATTTGAACGCCTGCAAAACGCGAAGGCACGCCAGCCATGAACCCTCCTCCGAAAGGCACTTCCAGGCCGAGCGCCCTCCTTGCACTCTCACTCCTGCTCGCCCTCACGATC
>CAXBOL010000077.1:0-10850 GCA_963977295.1 uncultured Opitutaceae bacterium | reverse complement strand
CGGATTGAGCAGGCGTTGCCAAGCGGCCGACTTCATTGTGTCCGACTTTACGAAACGCCGCGAAACTTTGTGGACTACTACGGTCCCTCCGCAGCGCCCGTTTAACCACCCGCTCAGTCCCAACCTTAACTCGGCCAGCTAATCCCTCTGCGGGGACTACGGTTTTCGTTCCAACCGCCTGGCCTCCAATTAACAAAAACGAAATGACTACAAACCCAAAGAAAACCATGTATCTCCACCGCGCCTTCGGGGAAGCCCCGAAGATGTCGCGCAGCTATGACGCCGATTTTAAATTGTCGGCCGCGTATAAGGAGAGTTTGCCCGACATGATGGAGGCCGAGGACGCCATTCAAGGCGCGCCCGTGCCGATCCAACAAGTGGGTGTATCCGATTTTAAGTTACCGCTGAAATACAAAACCAAAGCGGGCCAGTTACTCACGCTCGAAACCAGCGTGACGGGAAGCGTGTCGTTAGAAGCCACGCTCAAGGGCATTAACATGAGTCGGATCGTGCGCTCGTTCTACGAGCATCAGGACGATATCTTTACGTTGGCGCTGCTCAAGCGGATCCTGACCAAGTATCGGCGCAAAGTGGTGGCGCTGAACGCGCGCATCAAATTGACGTTTTCCTACCCGATGATGCAGCCCTCGCTGCGCAGTGGGCTGGAGGGCTGGCAGTATTATAAAGTATCGTTTGAAGGCATCATGGACGCGAAGGGGCAGTTCCGCTCGTTTGTGGAATTCGACTATGTGTATTCGTCGGCCTGCCCGTGCAGTGCGGAGTTGAGCGAACATGCCCGCGATGTGCGCGGGGCTTATGCGGTCCCGCACAACCAGCGCTCGAAAGCGCGGGTGAAAGTGGAGATCGCCCCGGGGGCCCGCTTCGCGATCGAGGACCTGCAGAAGCATTGTTTGAACGCACTGAAGACCGAGACGCAGGTGATGGTGAAACGCGAAGATGAACAGGCCTTCGCGGAGATGAACGGCGTCTACATCAAGTTCGTGGAAGACGCGGCGCGTTTGGTTTATGCCGAGTTGGCGAAGGATAAACGCATCATCGATTTCCAAGTCGCGTGCTCGCACCTCGAGTCGCTGCATTCGCACGACGCGGTGAGTGTCATCTGCAAAGGCGTGCCGGGTGGCTTCACCGCCGACTTCATGGAGTTCCGCGACCTCGTGTGCTAGTGCGTGGGTAACGCTGCGGTCAGCCTGCTGTTTTTTAACCACAGATGAACACACGGAGCGCGAAAGCGCGTAGATGGTGCGCTCGAAGAGCGTGCCCCGAAGGGGTGACGAAACGGGTGCCCAGAATGGGCGGTTAAGGAGCAAATGGCTCCGCTACCGCTACGCGACGTAACCCAGCTGGATGGATTTCAACCGGTGGATTGGATCTGTGTGAATCTGTGTCCATCTGTGGTTAATTAAATTCGGTGGTGAGTTGACTGCGAATCACAAGGGTCCGTCAGCCTGCTGTTTTGTCACTACAGATGAACACACGGAGCGCGAAAGCGCGTAGATGGTGCGCTCTCGCGCTCCGTATGGTTAAAAAACTAAAGCCGATGGTGACTCACTCCTCGCTACGCGTTGCCCGTTACTTTACCTACTGATTATGGCTAAACCTGTTGTGCTTATTACTGGCGCGTCCCAAGGCATTGGGGCGGAGATCGCCAAGGTCTTTGCGAAAGAAATCAAGGGCGTGCGGTTGGCGCTGGTGGCGCGCAACGAGAAGAATCTGGCCAAGGTCGCCAAGGGGTGTGCCAAGGCCGGGGCGACGGTCGACACGTTTGTCTGTGATGTGACCGATGAAGCGTCCGTCGGCCAAATGGAGGCGGCGGTGGTTAAACGGTTTAAGGTGGTCGACGTGTTGATTAACAACGCGGGTAAATTTCAGCCCACGGATTTCCTGACCATGTCGGTTGCCGATTTTGACGGGTTGATTAACGCCAATCTGCGCAGTTTGTTTTTGGTCTCCCGGGCGATCGTGCCCGCCATGGCCGAGCGGGGTCGGGGCGATGTGTTTAACATGAGTTCGATCGCCGGGCAGCAGGCGTATCCAGGCGGCGCCGGTTACTGCGCGGCGAAGTTTGGCGTGACGGGATTGTCCAAGGTCATGCGCGAAGAATTGAAAACCAAGGGCGTGCGCGTGTGCACCGTTTATCCGGGGGCGACCATCTCGCCCTCGTGGGACGGCAGCGGGTTCGATACCGACAAGATGATGCCTACGGCCGACGTGGCGCGGGCCTTCTACGAAGTCTATCGCATGTCGCGTAAGACGGTGGTTGAAGATATCGTGCTCCGTCCGCAGGGTGGGGATTTTTAGAGGAAAGCGACCGATTTAGTTACCCTTGAGTGGATAAATCGAAGGCCATCAGTTCTCGCACGATTTGTCCGTGAGTCTCGTTCGCCCGTTTCATTAATTCCAGACGTTGATCGACTTGATTAAAGTTGCGTCGGGCGATTTCAACTTTCGTTGCTGAAACAAGATTTGGGTCTTTTTCACGGGCGGATTTTGCGTCTGAATATTCCTTTGTCAGTGCTCTTCTCCTCGTTTCCATAGATTCCTGCTCTGGAAATGGTCCGGTCCGAATCTTGTGGTAGGTCGAGCACAATGATTTGAATGCACGCGAATCTTCTTTACCGATTGTCACCGTCCATTTGGTCACGGTGTGCCCGTGAAATGTGAGCGATTTGGCGTATCTGATCGAAAAGCTTTGCCGAAGCTTCGTCATTTCTTCTGCGGTAAATGATGGATTATTCTGGGCGTGAATTTGCCAGAAATTATCCGAAAGAAGCACAGATTGAGGGTGGGTTGAGGGAATGGGGCCGTGCCAGACGGAGGCATATTCGGGGTCGTCCTTGGCGGCGTAGGTAAACAGATCACCATGGAAAGCACTTTGCTTGGATGTCTTCTGACATCCCGCGTGAATCAGCAGCAAGAGGCAGATGATTGTTCGCAGGCGGATCACAGCTCATGAGGTCCTACCAGTCGCAGAGGCTGGCGATGTGGGAGGAGGAGCCGTCGCGTTGCCAGCCGTCGAGTTGGGCTTGGTCTTTGAGTTGTTGGCCGCGTTGGCGGGGCACGAGGGCGAAGGCGTTGGTGACGTCGGCGAGACCGGTCATGTCGCCCCAGAGTTTCTCGAATTGAGTGACCGGGAACACGTCTTCCTGACCGTGGCCCCAGCGCTTTTTCACATCTTTTAAGGTGACGTAAGTGGGCATGCGGGCGGCGACGCGGCGGACGGCTTCGTTGACTTTGGCTTGGTCGGTGAGGTCGGCCCGGGTGAGGCCGAAGACGGTGAGCAGCCCGTCGATATTTACCCAACAGGTGTTGGCGTTGTAATAGGTAAGCCGGAACTCGTCCTCCTCCTTCGGCAGCGCCAGGCCTTCGATGATGCGCACGCGTCCGTTGACGCGGGCAACTCCGCCGCCGTGGTCTTCGATGCGTTTGGTGATGGCTTCCCAGCCGAGGGTGGATCTGGTGGAGTTGAACCAACCGAGCATGGCGGGATCGGCGGTGGCGCCGAGCGTATCGATGTTGTGCACCATGAGCGTGCGCAGGTTGGGGTGTTCGGTGAGCAGGGCAGCGAGGGTGCCATTCTTAAGCAGATTAGGCACTTCGAACCAATGGCCGACGGGATGCAGGCACTGGCCGGGCAGGTTGTCGGTGTAGTCGGCACCTTCGCCGGTTGATCGCGCCCACGACGTCAGCGCGGAGCGGATACTGCCGCGCATTTTTTCCTTCTGTTCGTCGAGGCGCTGTTGGGCGGTCTCCTCCCACGCGAACTGGAGGTCACGCACCGTCGGCACGAGACGGAGTCCGATGGAACGACCGGGCGAAAGCCAAATGTTTTTGTTCCACGAGTCGCCAGCGATGGGGCGGAGGCCGGCTTCAGTCGGTGCGTGGGTCAGGTAGCTCGTGGTGAACACGTGCGGGATGCGTGCTCCGCTGGTGGTGGCGGATCGACGCGTCTTGGCGAGATGCACGTCGATGAAGCTGCGGTGTTGACCGTCGAATTTGGCGAAGGGGTGCAGGCCTTTGACGCAGCCGGCGCCTTGGGTCCATCGACTGCCCACACCGGCGGCGTAGGTCACGATGGCGAGTTCGCCGCGTGCGAGGGCGGCTTCCCCGGCGGTGCGGTGGGTGTCGCCGGTGGCGGCAAGATCGAAGAGGTCGCCCGGCTTCAGATCTTCAATGGTGGTCGTCGCGGGCAGACGATTGAGGGCGAGGCCGATGCGGCCGTCCTGGAGGTCGGCCCGAATTTGTTCGTGTTGTTTACGATCGAAGCCGTTGGCGGCGAGGAGCGCATCAAGATCCTGGGTGGCCGATTTGGATTCCGAGACGGTCGGGAGCAGCTGGTCGAGCAGGGTGGGCAACGCGGCGCTGTATTCGGGTCGACTGCGGGCGGCGCGCGTAAATTGCGTGAGATCAGTTTTTTCGCGAGTGGTCAGTTCCTTCGCCTCGCGGCGAAGAATGCCGGGAGTGACGTGGCGGTAGTAGGCGGCGGGCAGGAGCGCGTCGGTTTCGTTGAGCAGGGTCGCAGTGGACCCGTTTTCGTTGATGGTGAAATCGTAGACGACGGGGTCCATGGCGAAGGGGAGCGACGACTCGAGGTCCCGTTTCGCGGCGAGCATGATGGCCAACAATTTGGCTTGGGCTTCCTCACGTCGCTCGGGGGCAAAAATGAATCCCATGCCACCGCCGGACATGCCGCCGAGCATCCAGAAGCCCCAAAAATCTTCGCCGAAGGCGGCGCGGGTTTCGGCGATCAGGCGTTCGGTGTAGCGGTTGCTGACCCACGGAATGATCGTTTGGAGGGCCCCGGTGAAATTGGCGGTGAGCGCTTGGCCGAGGCCTTGAATATCGCCGGCGGAGAGCAGCTCCAAAATTTGGTTGAGAGTGGCGATGGTGCTGCCACGGGCGGTCCATTCGGCGGCGCTACGGAGCAGGTATTTTTCGGTCGCCATTTCGAGAATGGGTCCGACGTTTTGCGCCATGCCGCCGTGCACCAGGACCAGTGAGTCCTGCAGTTTTTGGCGCGAGGCGGCGGGGATCCGGTCGGGACCGAGAATGGTGTGGCACGGCAGTAGGGTCCCGCGACTGATGCCGTATTCGGCGTCGTCGGGGGTCGCGGTGGCGCCCTCGATGAGTTTGATGCCGGGCCAGAGTCCGCCGGAGTCCTGCCAGCCGCCGCCGGAGCCGCCGATCCATTCACCGAGGATGGCGCGGGCCGCGACGATTCGGCGTTCGGCCTCGGTCATGGGGCCGGAAAGGTGGGCAATTTGGCCGGTGGCGCGCATGCAGACCGCGATGAGGGCGCCGAGGAGATTGGTGGATACGGCGAGACGGGAGCCCTTGGGGATGCCGTTGACGTTGGACACGATTTCACAGCCGCGGCCGGGACCGAAGACGCGACCGAGGAGATCAGCAAGGCTCGCGCCCGAGCGTTCGATGCCGGGAGGCACGATGCCGGCGGCGATGACGGCGGCTTTGAGCAGACCCAGGTAGTCGCGAGCAAAGTCGAACACCTCGTCCAGATCGCTGATGCACGCGGTCGTCTCGAGGTCGACGCTGGCGAGGCGGAGCACGGGTTCGTCGATGACACGCAAATACGCTTCGACGGGCGGGCGGGTGGTTTCGTCGCGGCCGTGCACACCGAGGTTGATGGAGACGTTGAGGACACGAGCGCCCTCGGGGTAATCCATGCCGAGGAAAAAGATGTCACTCCAAGCGCAGTGAGTGAGATCCATGCGGACGGCGGTGCGTTCGCAGAGCAAGGGGAAGGGAGACTCGGCATTGGTGCGGGCAAGCAGTTCCCGGCGCACCTTGAGGGGTTGGTCGAGCGGGTGCCCCAGGCGGAACATCCAGGCGTTACCCCGCGTGGAGCGCACGGTCCGGCGAACTTGGTCGGCGAGGGTTTGAAACGCCAAAGAATGATAGGCCGAGGCGAGGGCACTCGACAAGGTTTCGCTCGGGCCGAGCTTCGTCTGTAGTTTGAGTAATTGAGTCGTGGCTTCCTCAAATCGGCGATCAAGCAGATGGCGAAACGCGGTGTAGGGCACCTGACCGGCGCGCGCGATTTCGGGTCGGGCGGGGAGGTGGTAGCGATGAATGGCGCTCAGGAAGAAAAGCGCGCGAACGCGGTGGTAGAGATTGGATTCTCGGCGGCGGTAGGCTTCAAGTTCGTCGCAGGCGGCGAGGAGCTCGGCGACGGTGCGGCCTTGGACCCACGCGTCGATGGCCAGATCGCGCACGGCGGCGTCTGCGCTGCCAATGATATCGGTGACGGGCAAAGTCATCGCTTAGGCCTTGGTTTGAGCGAGGAGTTCGACGATTTGCGATAACACTAAATCGCGGTCGCGCCCTCCGAGGGACAAGGCGAGTTGGGCGTTGAGCAAGCCGTAGTCGGCGCCGATGTCGTAACGGTTGCCGGCGATATTGAGGGCGAGATAGCGGCGACGGTCGGCGAGCGCGTGGAGGGCGGGAGACAGGCCCAGGGGGGCGTCTGGAGAGGCGGCGCGCTGTTCCTCGAGGAGGGCGAAAATTTCGCCATCGAGAACATGGAGTCCAAAAAAGCAGAGGTAGAAACCGGCCCGCATGCCGGGGACGAGCAGTTCCTGTTCGGCGAGGGTGGGGGTCGGTTTTTCGAGCACGGCCTCAATTTCGTAGAGCGCTTTGTCACCACCGAGCAATTTACCTCCGACTGCGCCGAATGAAGTGAGCAGGCTTTCGCGCGTGGGTTGCACGGCGGACACGGGCGTTTTTTCGGCGAGGGCAACTTCCAGCAGTTGGCGGGCGCAGCTGACGTTGTGGTGGCTGAGGTGGAGGTGATCTCCCACGAGGTGAAGAAATGGTTCGTCGCCCACGACGGAGCGGCCTTGAAGGATGGCGTCACCGTAGCCGCGAGGTTCGGCTTGCACCGCAAACCGGGTGCGGTGGCGGAGATCACCGCAGGCCGTGGCATAGGCGTCTTCGTCGCCGGGACAGATCACCACACAGAATTCCTCGATACCGGCGCCAGCGGCCTCCCTTAAAATGATTTCGAGAGCAGAGCGGGCGACGCCGTCACGATCGACTAACGTTTGCAGCGGGAGCGTGCGCTGGCGGGGGTTGGCGGCGGTAATGAGAGCGTGGCGGACGTTCATAACCCCCAAAGTAGCGGGAAAGGAGCAGGAGGTAGCGAGTAGAAATCCTAAGAAACTGACCGGATCAGGCCTTGGCTGCGTCAGGGAGCTCCGGGGGAGCGGGTGGTCTTTCGACCGCCGCGGGGATGGGGTTTTGCAGTTGTTTGGCCAGACTGATGGTGCTGCTCCCGGATTGGCGTCTAAGGACCTTCTGGAAGAAGAGATTGTTGGGCACGCGCCACTGCGCGCCATCGTGGGTGAGCAAGGTGGTGAAGAAGAAGTTCAGATCGATTACGCGGCCTTTGACGCCTTCGGAAGGCAGCTCGATGTCATCCCCTACCGAGAAAGGGTGAAGGATAATTAAAATGATGGTCGCGGTGGTGTGGCTCAGCAGACTCCAGACGGCAACAAAACCGATCGCCACCATGGCGAGCACGGTGGAAATCATGGCCCACAACCCGCCGAGTTGGAACCCGAAGACGCCGAGAACCAAAATCACGGTAACGATGCGAACTACCCAGCGCAGGACGGTGCGGACGGGCATCACGTCTTGCGGGCCCAAGTGGGTGCGCCGCGCCAACAAATTGAGGGCGCGGCCAGTCACGACGTTGACCAGGATACCGCCTAAAATGACTGCGGCCGCCACGGGCACCGTCGTCACGATCTCGGGGACGGTGGTGGATACGTAGTTCCAAATTGAATCGAAAGTCATGGGGGAGCGAAGAGACGAGGAGGCCCGAAACGGCAGGCCCGGTTAATACTTCGGCGTGGCGCCGCGTTGTGACGCGACCCATTCGCCGTGACGGCAGGCACTGTCCAGTGCCTCGGCGGGCGAGAGTTCCTGTGCCAGAAGATGAGAAAGGAGCCGAGCCAGAAAGGCGTCACCTGCGCCGACCGTGTCGGCCACGTCAACAGGCTGGCCTTCGCACCAATGCCACTGGTCATCAATCAACAGCCCGGCGCCGCGTGAGCCGGCGGTGATGCACACCATGGCGCACCCGCAGTTGTGATTCAACGAGCGGGCAAGCGGTTCGGGAGACCCGGGTTGCTCGGACTTGGCGCCCAACACGATGCGCGCGGCCTCTTCGGCGTTGAGCTTGATGAGGGTGGCCGATTTTGCCATCTCCCGCACCAATTCGAGATCGTCGTGAGGCGCCCGGAGATTGACGTCGAATACTCGCCAAGCCGATTCAGGTAACACGGTCAGCAATCGATCCAACCCGGCCCGGTTAAAAGGCGAACGTTGGGCCAGTGATCCGAAAACCATGGCTCGTGCGCTGACGGCCGCGCGGACGGAGTCTTCGGTGATCAGGATTTGGTCCCAAGCTACGCTCGTGGTGATTTCGTAGCTGGCGTCTCCGCCCTGACCCAGCGTGGCAATGACGGAACCGGTGGGTAGGCCCTGGTGGCGGGTGATGGTGTCAGTCTTGAGCCCCCAATGACGAACGCGACGAAGCAGTTCTTCGCCGAGAGCGTCCCGGCCGATGGCGGTCACGAGCCTCACATCGGCATCAAGTTGATGCAGGTGATAGGCGACATTGAATGGAGCGCCACCGGGAAACAGGCCTGCGGGCATGAAATCCCAGAGTGTTTCACCAAAACAAATTACGGTCGGTTGGACAGGCATGAGTTCAGGAAGTTACGCGGAGGAAATGAAGGTTAGTCAGCGGCATGAGCAGGGTCGGCTTCCACCTCTTGGCAAGCACGAATGAAGCAAGCTGCAGACCAAGCTTGATAGGCTTTGCCCATGGGGCGACCGGTCGCCCCGTGCACCCACTCGTTGAATTCCCACTCATGATCGTGCCCAAGCTGATTGACTTTGGCGAGGCGGTAGAGTTCGCGACAGGCGACTTCATTGAAGCCCAGCCGATGAATGAAGCGGACCCACATCCCGCCGACAAACGGCCAGATTCCGCCGTTGTGATAATGGTGCGGGAGATTGAGCAGATTTACGGTGTAGTAAGCGCGCCAGTCCGGGTCTCCAGCCTGGACGACCGGGTAGAGATTTGCCACGGGGAAGGGCTCGTTGACTCCGACGCCCCACATGAATCGAAACGCTTCTCGCGCACGATCGATGTCGAGTAGGTTGGTGAGAAAGGCGAGCACGTTACCGAACACATCGCACCGCCAGTTGAACGAAAAAGGGGTAATCTCAGCGAGCAGGTAGTGCGTGTCTCCCATGTTGAACTGGCGATTGGCGAAGGAACGATGCGGATCACTGTCGGCTTGAAGTTGGGTGGTGGGCCAAAACATATTGAGGATCTTGCCTCGAATATGTTGGGACCAGCGCAGGTAGTCGGCCGACCGTGCGGGTTCGCCCAGAAATTGGAGCAGGTGTCCGTAGCAGACGTTGGCACGATACCAGAGAACTTCGTCGTAGAGCACGTTGTAGCTACGACCGAAAAGATCGGTCCAGTCGCCGGCTTCCGGGATTTCGAGCAGCCCGTCGTTGTTGCTGTCGTGCGCCGCCAACCAGTCCATGGCGCGTTGGAGGGCCGGAGCATGCCGCGCGAGAAAGTCGGTGTCTCCGGTGCGGTCGACAAAATTGTAGACCGCGATGATGACCCACAACCCGGAATCGATCGCACAGATGTTGCCTACGCCAGAATAGTCAGGCACGCCATCGTCGATGCGCACATTGGCGGGGATCTGTCCGTTCGGAGAGATATTGTGGAGGAGCGTTTCCAGGGTGCGGCGAGAGCAGTCCAAGATTTCGGGATCCTCGACATCCAAGCTGTTGATCACGGTGATGGCCCCGTCGCGGCCCCATACGGATCGGTAGTTGGCGTCGGTGCCGGTGACCTTATTGTCGTGTAGCGAGCAGGCGGAGAACCCGATGGGCGTGATGTTACGGCGCAACGCTTCGATTGCTTTGCCGTAGGCGGTGTGCACCAAGGATTTTTCGTCGTCGGATAGTCCTCCCAGCTTGGTGCCGGTAAAAAGCATCCGGAAATCGGTGCTCATCTTGGCGCGGGGGATGGCGGTTTCCAGCGCAGTGGGCGGGGCACAGGCGACGCCGTAGTGGCAAAGTCCTTCGATCACACCATCGGCCATGATTTGCCGGGAGAGGTGGAACTGGCGATGTTTGATGGTGGCCTCGAGGAGCTCTGGTTGGGCGTTTTGCACCACGATGCCGCTGACCCCGGGCAGATCAAACATGCTACTGTCGTTACCGGTGTCGCCGGCGACAGCCACTCGGGAGAGCGGCACGCCGAGCTTTTGGCACAGCCAATTCAGGGCGCCTCCCTTGGTGGCGGCAGTGGGGAGCACATCGAGGTCACGGGAGCTGGAATAAACGAGGGTCGCTTTAAGCCCGCTGTGCTGGATCAGCATCTCAATTTCCCGGATGCGCCCCGGTTTGGCGTCATGGAGATACCAACTTGATTTATAGGCATTTTGAAAATGATCAGGTTGCGGGGAGGTATCATCCAGGTCGCGCAAGATAGCATGCACGCGATCCCGATCCCAGTCCCGGTCGAGCTCCTCCGACCAATCCGTGAGGGAGCGATCAGTCTTGGCGTCGTGAATCTCGGTGCCGACGCCACCGATGTAGTAGTCCGGCTTAGGCAGGAGACCCGCGTCGACCAAGGCGCGCATATCTTCCACCAGTCGACCGCTATTGAATACCAAGATGGGACGATCGGGGGAAGTCAGCGAAGTCCACGCCGCAATGAATCGGCGGGTGGACTCGGGATTGCCCAACAGCGTGCCGTCGAGGTCGGTGCTGAA
>CAXBOL010000076.1:0-10863 GCA_963977295.1 uncultured Opitutaceae bacterium | reverse complement strand
CTGAAGAGTTGGATGGAGGAGGACGCAGTTGAAGCCATAAACAAACAGTTTAGTAATGAATTAAATTGGGAACGCAGAGGCCGGCGTCCTAGTCGCCGTCGTGCCAAGGCTCATCCCAACTGTCTTCGGCGAGGGTGTGAGGACTCGGTCGACCTTCCACCAAGCCGATGAGTTGCTGGGCAATACCAGTCCAGGTAAAGAGACTGCGAGCCTTGTGCGCGCCCATGCGTTTCATGCGGTCGCGAAGTTTTGGATACCTGAGCGCCTTCATCATCGTGATGCCCAAATCCTCAGCGTCGAAGGTGTCGGCAAACAGGGCATGACGACCGTAGGACACCGCTCGGTAGAGGCCGCCGTGCACGGTGACGACGGTGGGCGTGCCGCAGGCCATGGCCTCAATCGCGGTCATGCCGAAGGGTTCGTAGCGACTACTCAGGACGAATAGATCGGCCGCCCGGTAGTAATCAGGCAGGTCCTCATCCTTGATGAAACTGCCAAACTTGACGCGTTTTTGCAGGCCGTGTTCGGCGACGATGGCTTTGATTTCTGCCAGGATTTTACGTTCCTGTTTATCCTTTTTTTTGCCTCCGACGGATAGGCGAAGAATGGCGTCGGGTTCCCGCTTGGCCGTGACGGCAAAGGCTTGCACCAATAAATCGTAGCCCTTGTTGGTCGCGAGTCGCCCGAGAGCGACGATGGTTTTCTTGCGAAATCCCAACCGCTTGCGGGCCATATCGCGCGACGCCTCACTGACGGGGAAAAATCGATTATCATCATAGCCCGGCGGAATCATGTGCACATGTTTTCGTGGCACGCCGTAGTCTTTGATGATCATGTCGTGCTGGGGTGGAGTGGTCGCCAGCACGATATCACAATTGTTGTAGAGAATCGTTTCCTGGCGGATACGTTCGGTGAAATTGAACTCTTTATCGAAGGCCGCTGTTTTCTCGGGATAGTCAGTCTCCATCTGGGTCTTTTTCCAGATGCCCAGAGAATGGGGAGTGTGCACATGAGGGATCTTCAAGACGTCGGCCAACCGCTGACCGGCGATGCCGGCATCCCAGTAGTGACTGTTGATGAACTCGTATTTGAGCTTGTGCCGCTTGATGAAGCGCAACGCATTCTCGCTCCATTCCATCAACTCTTCGTGGAGGTATTCCTTGGGGATGAATTCATTGCCGCCGCAGGGCATGCGGATGACCCGGACCCGTCCGCTGACCGTATCCATGTCCGGTTGCTTTTCAAATTGGCGGGTCCAGACATCCACGTCGTAGCCGAGTTGGCCGAGTTTCTTGGCGAGTTCTAATACATAAACAACCTGTCCCCCGGTATCGGCGGCTCCCAGCGGAGGGTTGGCAGCGACGTATCCATGAGTGGATACCATTGCGATACGAGGGCGTTTCGGATTTACATCTAATGCGGACATTCTCGCACTATGGCGAAATTTGACCAACAAGCCAACCCCTCGTCTGCATTGAGGGCGGTTTGGGGTCTGAAACTTGGGACCCCCAAGGGGGTTATCTTCCTCCTACTCAGCGAGGTTTCGCTCCGGTTAAAGTAATTTGCCCTGATCCGTGGCGAACCCCTTCAAGCCGATAGCTTGATAGGCTTTGGGCGTGAGTGAGCGACCTTGGGGGGTGCGTTGAAGATAGCCCTCTTGGATCAAGAAAGGTTCATGCACTTCTTCCAGTGTGTCGGCTTCTTCACCGACGGCGATGGCGATGGTGCCGAGACCGACGGGACCTCCTTTATAGTTCTCCGCCATGATGCGCATGATGCGCTTGTCCATTTCATCGAGACCGCGGGCGTCGATCTCCAAAAGCTCCAGTGCTTTGGCGGCGACCGGCCCCGTGATGCGGCCGTCAGCTCTTTCCTGGGCGAAGTCGCGGGCGAAGTTGATCAGGTTGTTGGCGATACGCGGAGTCCCGCGGGAGCGTTGGGCGATCTCGCGGGCGCCGGCGGCGTCGATCTCCACGTCGAGCAGCCCGCAGGAGCGTTGCACAATGCCGATGAGGGTGGGCGTATCATAATAGTCGAGACGCGTCTGCAGGGTGAAACGCGAGCGAAGTGGGGCCGTGAGCAGACCAGCCCGGGTGGTGGCGCCAACGAGGGTGAAACGGGGAATGGAAAGCCGCACGCTGCGGGCGTTGGGGCCTTGGTCTATCATGATATCGAGACGAAAATCTTCCATCGCCGAGTAAAGGTATTCTTCGACTGTCTTGGGGATGCGGTGAATTTCGTCGATGAAGAGAATATCGCCTTCTTCGAGGCTCGTGAGCAGGCCGGCTAAATCGCCGGCCTTTTCGACGACGGGACCGGAGGTGACCCGCACGCTTTTGCCCAGCTCGTTGCCGAGGATGAATGATAGCGTGGTTTTGCCAAGACCGGGGGGGCCGCTCAGAAGGATGTGGTTGAGGGCATCACCGCGGCGCTTTGCCGCGCCGACCATGACCTTGAGGCGTTCGACGGTTTTGGCCTGGCCAGTGAAGTCGCTAAACGACAGGGGCCGCAAGGCGGCCTCGGCCGGGCCGACGGGGGAGTCGAGGGCCGACGCAAGGTAGTCGGTGCCTTTGGATGGGTCGGGAGAGGGCATAAATCAGAAGTTCCTAACGTTAGGTAGAGCAGCTGACGGGCGTAAAGCCCGACCCACAGTGATCGTGAAAGTCTATTGCCATTCGGGTTGAACGCAGGGGCGGTTTGGTTTTCTTACGAAGTGCAGTTAGCCTCGCGACGAAGCAGGAATTAACTGGCGTTGGTAAAGCGTGATACCGACTCGGTCGATGTGGTTCGCGACTTCGGGGGCAGTTGAAGCGTCGTATTGAATGAGACTAAATTCATAGGGGAGAAGCAAATCGTCGAGGGCGTCGTAAATTTTACCCACAATTCGCCAATTAAGCCCGTCGCCTTGTAATGCGAGATCGATGTCGGATCCCGGTTTAGCCGAACCTTTGGCTCTTGAACCAAAAAGAACTGCTCGTTCTAGCTCGGGAACCGTTGATAGGACGCCGTTGATCTGCTTGATCACTGAGACGGGAAGACCATGAATTGCCGTCTTCATCGTTCGTTTTGTTCCAGCGTGCGGAATCGAACTTCAAACGTAGCGAACTGTCCGACGAAGCTGGTAAGGATGGCGGTCGCGATGTCATTGGCGGTTTTTTCTTTGTAGGTGTGACTGCTGCGATTTCGCGCTGCGATCATGGCCATCCATTCGTCGCCGTCGGTGATCAAGCCCTGAGTGAAGGCCTCTCGAGTGGCATCCTTTGAACCGTAAAGATTAGTGTTTCCGCGGGATTCCAAAAAGTCCTTCAGCGTTTTCCAGGCTAGCTCGTGGGTGAATTCGAACACCTGAATAAGGCCTTGTTGCTCCAGTTCGGATAATTTTCGTGTTTTGGCGAGTTGATCGGCCGCCGACAATCGGGTAAAAGCCAAACAGAAACTCTGGAATCGTTGCCGCCAACGGATGTCTGAATTTTGAGGCATGGGAAAAGTTAACCGTCGAATGGGGTCAAAGCAGCAACGAATTTTGACCCGATCAGAAGCATGTCATGATGCGATTTTATTGCCACTCAAGTTGCGCGCCGAGGGAGTTGAGGTTTTCGACGAAACGGGGGTGGGCGCGTTTGATGATTTCGGCGTGGCGCACGACACTTTCACCGGGAATCGAGGCGGCGACCATGGCCAAAGCGACGGCGGCGCGGATCACGTAGGGGGAGTCGACCACGGCGGGGCGCAGGGGGCGGCCGCCGAAGACGATCAGGCGATGCGGATCGCTGACCACGGCATGCGCGCCGAATTTGGCCAGTTCGGGGATCCACGAAAAACCGTTTTCATAGACCTTGTTCCAAAAGTGAATCGTGCCGGTGGCGTGGGTGCTCAGGGCGATCATCAAGGGCAGGAGATCGACCGAAAAATACGGCCAAGGGGCGGCTTCGATTTTGGGCAATAAATTCGTTGTGCGCGGGGCTTCAATGGCGAGGGACTGATCACGGTCGACGATGGCGGTGAGCCCTTCGTGCCGGACCTTGACCCCAAGGCGCTGGAAGGCGTGCGTGATGAGATCGAAGTGTTGCGGCACCGAATTTTCGACCCGGACCTCGCCCCGAGTGATGGCGCCAAGGGCGAGGAAGGTGACGACCTCGTGGTAGTCGGTGCCGATGGTGATATCAGCGCCAAGCAGGCGATCCACACCTTCGATCTCGAGCCGACTGGTCCCGACGCCGGTGAGATTTGCGCCCATGGCAATCAGGGCGTTACAGAGGTCCTGCACGTGGGGCTCGCTGGCGGCGTTGATCAGGGTGGATTTGCCATCGGCGAGCGCGGCGGCCATGGCAAAGTTTTCCGTGACGGTGACCGACATGTAGTCGAGCCAGGTGCGGGCGGCGGTGAATCCGGACGCGGGGAGGGCCAACGTGAGCGGTTCTTGGCCGGAAATTTCCACCCCTAGCGCCGCGAGCACGTTGAGGTGGGGATCGATTTCACGCACCCCGAGTGAGCATCCCTTGGTGTTGGAGCGGACGGTGATGCGGCGCAGGCGATGAAGGAGGGCGGGGTAGAGCAGCACGGTCGAGCGCATATCCTGGGGCAGCTCGTTATCCGTGAAGTTGGGCGAAAAATTCGCGTGATTGATCTCCATCGTGCTGGCTTGGCGGTCCCAGTGGATGGCCGAGCCCTGGCTGGAAAAGAAACCGACCAATTTGTTGAGATCAGTAATGTCGGGCACATTGCGCAGCGTGACTGGCTCGTCGGTGAGCAAGGTGGCGCAAAAGATCGGTAAGACGGAGTTTTTATTGCCGGACGGAGTGATGGTGCCGGTAAGAGGCTTACCGCCTTGGACGATCAAATCGGACATCGTGATGCGTGGATAGAGGAGGAAAAATTGAAGGGCGGACAGGCAGCCGAACCCAAATGGGTAAGGGAGTCCGAAGTTGAAAGAACCCCACTGCGGTTCGCAAGCGAAGCTTCGAACGGTTGTTTGGTCTGGCCGGAATCATGCCAAACAAAAAGGCGCCCGTCGCGATGACGGGCGCCAGAGAGAAGCATGGTGGCGCGGTGGCCTGGCCAAGAGTTAACTCGAAGAGGAACTGCCGCCGGAATCACCACCGGAGTCACCGCGGTTGCGGTTGCGATTGCCGCCGCGACCACCCCGACGGCGGCGATTACCACCACCGTTGCGGCCCTCGCCACGGTTCGATTCGCCGCGATTGGAGTCCGAGCCTTCGCCGCGAGGTTGGCCATCACGACGACCCTGACCGCGCCCACCGCCGCCGCCTTGTCCGCGACCGCCGCCACCTTGGCCACGACCGCCACCGCCTTGACCACGACCACGACGATTACCGCGAGGGCGTTGGCCGTCGCGACCCTTGGGCTTTTCCGCGGGAGCAGGTGCGTCGCCGCCGAAGAGATTCTTCAGCCAGCCGAAGAAGCCGCCCGATTTGCGGGAAGACTCGATCTTGGGCTTAGGCACATCGACCTCGACCTCGCGGGGGGCGCGGGGACGGCGTTCGGCGCCATCGCGATTGTCGTCACGGGGCTTGCGATCACGACGGCCTTCGCCGCGGGGGCGCTTGGAGTCGTAACGACTTTCGCTGCCGTCAGCTCGGTTCGATGGAGCGGGGGCCGCGCCACGATCCTCGCGGCGGCTGGGCTTAAATGTGGGCGGCGCGTTGGGATCGGGTTCGGGGAAGGACTTGGCTTCCCAGCTTTCCGCCGGTCGGACCACCTGTTTGGGCGGCAGAATATTGAGTTCAGCTTTTTCCTCGGGAGCCGCTGGAGCTGGGGGCGCAACGGGAGCGGGAGCGGGCTCTGGCGCGGGCGCTTTAGCGGCTGGGGGGGCAACAGGAGCCGGGACGACGGGAGCCGGCGCGACGGGAGCCTCAGGTTCGACTGGGGCTTCGACGGCGGCGGGCTCGGGTTCCGGCTCGGGGTTGAACGGGTTTCGATACTCCGATTCATTCTTGATGATCTGAATGGAGGTGGGCTGATAATCGCCGGCGGGTTGGCTGGCGGTGGGAGCTGGCGCCGGAGTGGCGGGCTTACGTTTACCGCGAGCAAGACCGGTTCCCTTCGTCGTGCCGAACCCAAAACTGGATTCGGAGGTGGCGGGAGCGGGCGTGGCGGATGGCGTCTCGGCGGGAGCTGCGGCCTCGGGGGCGGCGCTCTCAGAGCCGGACGATTTTTCTTCTGACATGTTTTTGTATTTTATTATGGTTAACGCGCGCTCGCTCAGGGGGAGGAGCTGCGGATTTTGGCCGGGTGCGGTGCCCCGGTGGGGGGCTCGACGCAGGCCATAAGGGTAAGATCTACCCGGCATTCACGAACTGGCGCAACGTAAATTTGCCGCTCGTAGGAGGACGTTCACTTGTCACTTGCGCTCGAGCGCAAGCGGGGCAGCCTGCGAATTCATGGACAAACTCGAAGAGATTTTTCGCATGCAAGAGGCTTTAAATGCGCGGATTGGCGTAAATCTGCCCCCGGCCAGTGACGAAGAGAAGGCGAAGTGGATTCTTAATTATACGCGGGCCATGCAGCAGGAAACAGCCGAGTTGATCGACAGTGTGCCGTGGAAGTGGTGGGCGAAGTATCAGAAATTTGACGAACAAAACGCCAAAGTCGAAGTGGTGGATTTGTTCCACTTTCTCGTGTCCTTGGCCCAAACGTTGGGCATGACCGCCGAAGATGTATACGCGGCCTACGTGAAGAAAAACGAAGTCAACCACCAGCGTCAGGAATCCGGCTACGTCAAAAAAGACGAAGACGACTCCAAGCACATCTAATCGAGGTTTAAGAAGAACGAACCATGAAAAAAATCGGCGATAAACTGGATCTGGATTTTGAGGTCAAGGTGGTGCGGGCCGGGGCGACCTCACCGGAACTGGTCACCTTCGCTTCTTTGTTGCAGGGCCCGACGGTGGTCTCGATTTACATGCGCAACAACACGGGGTCCTGTGACAAACAGAACGATACGTTGGTGGAAGCCACCGCGGAGTTGTCTCAACGTGGTTATGGCATCATCGGTGTGTCGCGCGATACCGCAGGATCGCATCAAAAATACGCGGCGAAGAAGGGCATCAGTTACACGTTGGTGAGTGATCCGGATGACCTATTCGCCCGAGCGGCGGATGCGATCGTGGAGAAATCGATGTATGGCAAAACTTACCAAGGCCCGTTGCGGTCGGCGTGGGTTCTGGACGCAAGCGGCACCATTTTGGCGATTATCGATAAAGTGAACGCGAAGGCGCATGGCGAACAGGTCTTGGCGGCCTTAGAAGTCTGAGATTTCGCTCAAAAATTAATCGATCGCACCGCTCGCTTGCGGGAGCCGGAAAGTTTCCTCAGGCTGGTTTCGCTTGAAGACACCCACGATCAAAGACATCCGCGCCGCCGCCGCTGCCCGACAGACTCGTCGTCGTTGGCGAAATCGACTGATTTGGGGTGGCGGGGTAATCCTACTACTCGGCGCGGTGTTGACGTTGTTCGTCTTGCCGCGCGTGGTGCGGAAGCAACTGGAAACGCGATTGGCCGACGTCTTTGGCCCCGGGGTTTCAATTGGCGAAGTGCAGGTCAGCGTCTGGCAATTGGCCGTAACGATTGATGACACGACGATCACGGATCGGAATGGCCAACCTTTGCTGGCTTGGGATCGATTGCGGGTAAATGCTCGGGCTTGGGCGCTGATCAGGGGCCAAGCAGGGTTTGATGCCATCGAGTTGGACGGATTTCGCGGCAACGTGGCCGTTGATCGGAACGGGGAAGTAAATTTCTCCAAATTGATGGCTGATCGTCCAGCGACGGCCGAGTCGGACAAAGCGGAACCGCTGCTCTGGGCGATCGATCAACTGGCGGTAAATGACGCGCGAGTTGAGTTTACCGATCAAAGTCGGTCGACGCCGTTCGCGTCCACGGTCGGTCCGCTGAGCTTTTCCCTCCGAAGCTTTCACACGCGGGGAGATCCGCAGGCTCCTTATAACGTTAAGGCCGTGACGGAGGCAGGCGAAAGTCTCAGCTGGCAGGGCACGCTTTCGGTCACCCCATTGCGTTCCCGGGGCACGGTGGAGTTCAGCGATCTCCAGCTCCCCAAGTATGCACCCTATTACGCGCAGACGGTGAATTTTGACCTGAGCTCCGGGTCGCTGTCAGGACGGGCGGAGTATGACTTAGATTTCAGTGGTGCTGAACCCGTGCTCGAAGTGCGGGCCCCGCTCGTGCAAGTGCAGGCGTTGGCACTGAACAATCGTGCTAGCTCGGATCCGGCGGTCTCAGCTGATCTGATCAAACTGGCGGACGTGGTCTTCGGCAGCAAGGCGTCGAGCTTGAACGTGGGGCAACTGGATTGGGTGGGCGGACAAATTGCGGTGACCAAGGACGATGCCGGGATCGATTTGCAGCGTTGGGGCGCCCCGACGTCCGCGAACGAGAGTGCAGCCAGGGTCGACCCAGGGAGCGGACTGGCGGTTAACCTGAGTCACATCAAGAGTGACGGGTTGAGGCTAAGATGGCGTGACTTAACTTTGGGGCACCCGTTTAAGCCGGTGGTGGCTACGTTGATGATTGACGTCAAAGCCTTGAATCTGGCGCACCTCGAGGAGGTGGTGACGGTGGACGTGCAGGCGAATTTTGCCAGTGGTGGGCAGCTCACGTTGCGTGGGGGCATGGGGGTGGACCCGTTTCGACCCACCTTAAAAATTGAGACGAATGCGCTCTCGTTGTCTCCGGTCAGTCCCTATCTCCAGTCTTTCGTGGAAGGGCGACTCGATGCCGGCACCATGACGATGGCCGGTGATCTGGCGACAGTGGGCGAAGGGTTGGTTTTTCGCGGTAACACCGAAATCGCAGGCCTAAAATTCACCGCGACCACCGGAGAGCAAATTGCCGGGTGGGAAGGCTTGAAGTTGAGCGGAATTGATTACTCGTCGAACCCGGCGGCTTTGGCGATTGAATCCGTGAGATGGATACGACCGGAAGGACGATTGCATATTCGCGGTGATGGCACCTTGAACTGGACTAGTTTGGCCGTCGCCAAAGATTCGGCAGAGACGTCAGTGGTGGGATTGGAACCGGCCAACTCAACGGATGGAGCGATGGAACTTCGGGTGGATCGACTGGAATTGGTCGACGCTTTGGTCGACTTCGAAGACGAGTCATTGCCTAAGTCGGCCCAGCTGAAGTTGATGAACCTTTCGGGCACGTTGCAGGGCTTGTCCTCCACCGAGGTGGGCAAAGCCAAGGCTGAACTATCGGGCAAAGTCGACGGGGTGGCGCCGGTAAAAATCACCGGCGATTTCAATCCACTGGGACGCCCCGCCTACACTAATTTGAAACTGACTTTTAACCGAATCGATCTCCGTGCGCTCGGCGGTTACGCGAGCAAGTATGCGGGCTACAATCTAGATCGAGGCCGGTTATCGCTGGAGGTTGATTTCGCACTCCAGGATCGAGCAATCAAGAGCACGACGGTAGCGACCTTGGACGACTTTGAGCTGGGAGCGAAGTTTGATAGTCCCGACGCGACCAAGTTGCCGGTCAAACTGGCGGTGGCACTGCTCAAAGATCGCGATGGACAGATCGTGATCGATCTTCCGGTCGAGGGTGAACTCGACGATCCGAAGTTTCGGTTTGGGCGGGTGATTGGGCGAGTCTTGATCAACCTGCTGACGAAAGCCGCGACCTCGCCTTTTGCATTGTTGGGCGCGGCGGTGGGAGGCGGAGGCGAGGACTTGGCGTCCCATCGCTTTGAGCCAGGTGAAAACGTCTTGTCACCCGAGGCGATGGAGAAACTGGATACGGTGGCAAAGGCCCTTGTCGCACGTCCGGCGCTGGAGGTGGTGATTGCGGGTGAATTTGATTCGGTGGCGGACGCTGCAGGGCTGAAACCGAAAATCTTGGAGGAGCAACTACGAGCCACGTTGGGACTGAATGCGGGTATCGACCTGCCTTGGACGGAGAAATCGAGGAAGGACGCGCTGATCCAGCGCTACCTGCAAGTTTTCGGGACCCCACCCATCGATGCTGGACAAATCGTGACTTCACCGGCGCCCGTGGCGGATGTTCCACCAATGGAAACCCCAGCTACCTCATCCAATGAAGAGGATGCCGGGCTGCTCGGTTTGATTCGACGGTTGTTGGGCAAGGCACCGCGAGAAAGTGTGGCCGATGGCAGTTCGAATAGTGGCACGCCTGCTTCAACTCAGGTGGAGGTCGAGCAACCGACGCGCGTCGAGTTTGCCATTTTGCCAGCGGAAGTAATCGCCGACGCCTTACTCGAGCAAATCCAAGTGACCGACGTTGAGTTGACTGCGTTGGCCGAAGAGCGAGCCGTGGTGGTCAGAGACTATCTTCAGCAGGCGGGAACCGCCTCAACTCGTATAACGATAGGGCCAATTTTGCCGGGAAATTCCCGAGTTAGTCTTCGGCTGGAGGACTAGATTTGGAAGATTCCTGGGGCGAACCGGGTGAGTCACCCGAGGGAGGAAGCAGATTGAGCGAGGGATAGCGTCGCGCGATTTCGAGAAAGGCTCGCTCGGTGGATCGTCGGATTTCGGGAATACTGCCGATCGTGCGGGCGACTTTGCTCATGCTTTCATCATCCGGGTCGTCCTCGATGCGCGTGAATGCTCCCTTGAGTCCCAACGAACCAGTCGACCCACGCAGTTTGTGCAAAAGGCGGCGCGCCTGAGGCAAATCCTCTGCGGCAATTTTTTCGACCCTCGAAAGAATCTCTTCCGACTCGCGTCGATAATTGTTCAGCAGGGTTTCCAGCACGCTGGGGTCTTCGTTGGCGTTGGAGAGTTCCCAAACTGAATCAAAATTCTTCCAATCCACGTAGTCCGACAGCGGAGTCCGGTTGGCACTAGGGTCGAAGGGCGG
>CAXBOL010000075.1:0-10883 GCA_963977295.1 uncultured Opitutaceae bacterium | reverse complement strand
AGGTGTAACGGGCCCCGCCATTCATCCCGAGGGTGAAGCATCTTCGTCTCGCCCCAATTCCCAACTGTCTTACTTGGCTACCTTTGCGTCTCTGCGTTAAAATTTGGCTGCGGATTTTAGGTTTATTCGTGTGCATTCGTGGTTGAAAAACTGCCCTGCCTCTCAGCCCGAACTCACTCCTCCTCCGTAAAATCCGCTTCGAGCACACGGCCATACGTCACGACAAAATTGATCCGCTCCCAGTTTTCGTAGTTCTTGGAGTCGTGGCTCCCCCCATACTTGGCCGGGAACCGTGGATCCTCCCACCACACCGCCGCCGTGGTGCTCACATTCGTATGCAGCGGTAATCGCGTGGCCTGGCTGATCCAATACTCTGACACCGTCAGCATGCCTCCGGCCTGAACTTTAAGCCCTTGAGCATCGATATGAGCCGCATACTCCGCATCCACGAGATCACCCAGCGACCACTCACCGCCGTTCAATTCGACAACGCGTTTGAATCGATAACACGGCACTCCCGCGAAGTCCTCTGCACCAACAAAATTATAGGTCGCTTCAACCTGCTCGTGACGCGCCACCGCGCCAAGCTGTAACTGCGGCCAACGCACCTGCGCCTGCGCCGTCCACGAGTCGCCGGGTTGCGCGTAGGTGCGCAACGGACCGACGACGATCTCGTTCATCACCACCGGAGACCATGCAAGCTCCTCACTTCCCTGCGGAATCTCGCCGTTCAAGAATCGACCGTTGGACATCAGTTTGGCCGCCATCTTCTGAACGCCGATCCGCCAATCGACGTCAAATCCAGCTCCATCCGCTTCACCCATATCGAGCGAAAATTCACCCGACCGTTCTGCTACTGCCGAAACGAAATCCTTGCTGGAAGCCGCGTTCCCCGAAGTCCCGGATGCGTCCAGATCGATCTGCCGCATGCCACTGGAATAGACCGTCGCACTCTCCGGATACGGCAACCGAAACACGTCCATCAATTCCGGGTAACCCGACACGATTTGCTCTTCGCGCACCTTCACCCTCAGCGACCTGCCCGTTTCCCACCCGTAGCGCGGCATCGGCCCATCGGGCAGCAGCGCAAACATCATCTGTCGCACCCCTTCGGCGTGCCCCGTATCGCCGCGAAATGCATGGGCATTACCCAGCGTGCCCGCATCCCCAAGCAGAAGCACTTTGCCGCGCCCATATTTGATCAACACCGCTACGGGCCCTTCAGCCCCTTCGCGATGACTGCTCATTAACACCACTGCTTGGTCTAAGGCGCTTTCCGCGATTTCGATGGTCGCGCCGTTGCCGAAGATGATGTCAGATACTCCGTCAAATACGGAATGATCCCGTCCGATCGGCACCGATATCGTGTCGGTCTGAGTCGGTAAAAACTGGGCCCCAAATCGTGCGCCAATGAGATTAAATCCGACAAAATCGAAACCGACTTTGTTCAGGTCCGAGACGCTATTGGCTACCAAAATGAGGGCGCCTCCCTTGGCCACAAATGATTCCAAGACGTCCGCGTCGCGCTCCGTAAGATTTGCTCGTCCTCCCAATTCGGTCGGCACCGGACACACCAACATGTAACCGCCGACTCCTTCCAACAACTCGCGCGAGATGGGCTGATCACTCACCTCGGTTGTCCACTTCTCCGCGATCAATTCTGCCAGCACAAAGGTTCCGTTGGGAATCGCCGTCGCATGAGGCGCGTAGAAGTTGGACCGTGCGCGCAACCCGGCATCGCCTCTCGCTACACCTTGAGCGAAGTGCTCATTCTCCCGGGGATGCTGATAGTAGTCGTCGAACAACAACCGGTCCGCGGCGGTAAGCCCTCCGACCCCACCCAACGCCAATCCCATGATCAGTCCGGCTTTCATCGGAATTGGAACGCGTAGAGTTTGGCGTTCTTGAAATGGATTTTCAAACGAACCGGTTGGCCAGCCAAAGCAGACACATCGGTATCACCACCGCGCCATGTGACCACCTGATCCACTGCTGTGGTCGTGAGGGCATCGGCATCATCGAAACTAAATCCCGCCATCGGAGCGTGCCGACCATCGAGAATTTCAACCTTCACTTCGCACGGCTCTGCTCCCCACTGCTGTAACGCAGCCTGCATGTTGAGCACCAACTCATCACCCGCAAACGTGAACGTCCGCGTCGTCACCCGACTGAATTCAGCCCGTGCGCCCTCCAACGAGACGAACCCGTCGCGGGACAGTTTGGCCAAGCCGATCTTCGCTTCCGCCTTATCACCCAACACGACCAACTGCTCCGGCGAACGCCAATTCGTGCCGGTGTAATAACAGAGCACTTCATCGCCGTGAATGATCGGCCGGTTCGCGTAAATCGAAACAGCATCAAAACGTCCATTATCTCCTCGGCGAATGATCGGCTCTCGATACGTCCGATCATAGTTAATCCCATCCCGGCTAAACGTGAAGTGCGGTTCGTGCTGCGTATTCGTCGTCGAAAAGATCCAGAGAAACCCCAAATACCATCCGTCGTGGACCGTCACCGGAAAATGATAAAACTCCGTGTCGGGATAATCCTGCGCATCCACCACGATGATCGTTTCCGGCTCCGACCACGTGATCATGTCCGAGCTCTCTGCACGACCGATGGAGCGCCGGTGATGATTCGGCGAGTGCATGTGAAAATTATTCTCCATGTGCGCCGCGTAGGTTTCGCGAATGGGATCCCAACCCATAAAATCCGACGGGCCCCAACGCCCATGTTGGTCGCCCGTGTCGATGATCGGGTTACCGGAGTAAGCCGTCCAGGTGTAGGCATCGGGCGAATAATACATCGAATAGGTCATGCCGTTGCCATCGTAGGTGCCTGTGCGCACCTGCGCCTTGTAGCGCTTGGCGGGATCCGAATCATGCAGATCCTCAAACAGGTAATAATAAAGCGCGGATTCGGGCAGAATGTTATTGGCCCTGGATCCTTCAAACTCGACCAGACCCAGCTCGGGTTTCACCCAGTTCACCCCATCGTCAGAGAAGGCCTCACACACCACGCGCTTCGCTGCTTCGGCGTCCCCTTCTCCGAGCACAATCACTTCACCCTTCCCATCCCGTCCGGCCGCGCGAAATACACCAGCCGAATACCGCATACGAAACTTCCCCAGCCGATGATCAAAGATAACCCATGCCAGCCGCATGTCCGGGCCTTCCCACGGCCGGTCGCGCTTGATGACCGGATTGTCCGCCAACTTCACCGCATGGTTTAGTTTTAACCGCGTATTTTCCAAGATTTCGATAATGGTATCGTCGAAGAAGAACTGACGTTGATCGCCAATCGGGTTGAGTCCGGCTAGCGCGACATCAGGTCGCAGAACGGATACCAACAACAGCGGCACCAATACGGTTCGAAGGCAGGGTAAGTTCATGGGGATATTTTAAGAATCTATTCTAAGGCCAGAATCGTGCCCGCAATGTGCTGTAGGCCGCCATTGACGTTCATGTAATAAGTCACCAGGACGCGCTTCTTGTCCAAGACCACTGCCCATGGATAACCGAGATCCGACGTCGTGCCATCGTCGCGTAGGACAATTTCAGGCGCCGTCGCAAAATCCGTGCACTCCGCATTGAGCACTCGGGCGCGAATGCCGCGCGGCTCGTGCCGGTATCCATAAACCAGCAACACACGATCATCTGGCAATCGGGTGGCGTGCAAAGGATGACCTTGCCACCCCATACTCTGCCACGGTTCAAAACTCCGGCCGCCATCCGTCGAGCGAGCGATGCACGCTCGATCATCGAAATTTGCCGTGCGCAAAAACGCGACCAGGTCCCCCTTCGGCGTTTCGTAAATCGAGGCTTCGTTGAACGTCACCTTTTCGTCGACCGCCACCGGAGTCGAATAGTCCCATGTCTCACCCTGGTCATCCGAGATAAGCAAATAGTTGGACGTCCGAAACGGCTCTAAATGATCCGCCGCTGCGACCACCCAAAAGATTCTTCCATCCGCACCCTCCACCGGAGCCCCGCGGTTGTAGGCCGGGATCATTGCACCGAAGGGATCCCTCAACCGCTCGGGTTCGATGTGCGGCGGACGCATCGGTCCCTGCCAGCTTTCGCCGCCATCTTTGGATCGCAGATAATAACCGCCGTTAAAAACCGCCCCCGAACCCACGTTTCGCACCGGCGGTTTGAGATTCTCAATTCCATCGGGACGCACGAAGGTCCAACCGTAGCTGAAACATAGCAGCGTGCCGTCGCGCAGTTGCAGCAGACACGGATCCTGCGAACCGCCCCAATTGTTCGCATGAAGCAGCTCCGGCTCTGCCGTGAAGGTCTCCCCATCCGACGACCGCACCATCACGAGGTAGCTGTTGGGGTCGACGTGATTGTTATGCGCTTCGCCCCAATTCAACCGATTGGGCGCCCGCCGAAACGCGATCAGAAGCTCACCATCCGGCCGCTTCACCACCGAAGGGAACGCGGAGTGAAACCGATCATCTTGGTAGATGATCACGTCCTTCACTTTGCGAACTCCGGTCGGGTGGTCAGCAGCCTGAATTGTGGTGCCTGCCGCCCCCAGAAATAACAGGATGATTACTCGAACCGACCTGGGTAGATTTTTCATAAGAGATAACGTTAAGACCAAAGGTTGAGACGACGACCTTCCCAGTATGATGCAATCATGCACTCGGGGACTTCACTGCTGAGAAATTCGGTAAAATAGCGCAGCTCCGGCGGGATTTGCTTTCCGTCCGGGTCCGCAATCCAAAGCAGATGGTGCGGCTGCAACCGCGCCAAGGTCTCCCTCGCGAACGCCACGGCCTCCTCGCGTTTCGGCGGACAATGTCGCGCCACCACCATCGCCGTCCATTGGAACCGCGCCAAACAATCCCCGTAGATCCAAGGCGACGAAAACGAGAGCATCGGATGCCCGCCAAACCATTGATCCCGCGGCACCCGTTCCGTGCGGGGGAATGACCGCCAACTACGATCTTCCGCGGAAACCAAAAACCAATAAAGATACCCCCAATACTCCCGGTCAAAGCCCACCACATGATCTTCCCACCAGAACCCGACCACGTCGCTTAACTGTTGTTGGCTGAACTGCGCAGGCACGCATTCCCGAATGATCGACACCGCAATCGCCGTGAATTGACAGTGCTGAATCTGCTCCCAATGCGCGAATTCCCCGGGGCGTTTACTGTCTCCCACCAACACCTCCCAGGGCGGCACTTTCCAGGTGTCGGCCTTAATCTCAGCAATGATGCCATCCAGCCGCCGATGCGTTAGCCAGCGACTGCCTTCCATCACAAATTCAAACGAATCCAAATACTTTTGCTCACCCGTCATTTTGTAGGCCGCCGCCACCAACGCAGCCATGATCGCGTTATAGTCGGTCGTATCTTCCCGCATATTCCAGCTACGGCCATCTTGATAATGTTGGGTGAAATCGACCGCAATCTGATGGTCCGCAATTGCGACGATCATCTCCTTAATATCACCACGTTCCCGCTTCGAGGCCACCGGATAGAAACTCCACAATCCCCACAAGGTGTGGAGGTATTGGTCACCGGTGGTATGGGTGGAATACTTGAAATGATAGGGTTTTCCCATGAACCCCGGGAGTCCCGCCTCGACTCCGAAATCGAAGACCTTGCGCAGCGAAGCGAACGCCCGCCGCGCCCCCGTCAGCGCCGCCTGATCACCACTCGCCGCGTAACGTATGCTCTGCGCCGCCAAATGACTGCCCGAGGTCGTGATCGTATTTTCGTTATCAAAGAAATCGGTGATCGATTCGAATTTCAGTCCGAAGTTATCGGAAAATTGATCCATGCCTTCGAAGTCCTCCACCCGCACTTGCCGGATCGCTTGGGGCGTTACCTTCGGCATGCAAATCAGGAGACCACTCGGATGCGCCCTCGCGGCCGAAGTCACCCGTTCGATATGATCAATCTTCGCCCCCGGTGCCATCCGGATGAAATCAGGAAAGTGCTTCCGAATCGGATGATCTTCCGGTCGTTGATATCCTGCAGCCAATGCATCAACCGCCCACAGCGGCGGGGACAACGCCGCAGCGCTCCCCACCATCATTTTCTGCACAAATTTTCTGCGAGATTCCATCGTCATTCCTTCGTTTCCATTCCGATCTGTCGATGAATCCACGATGCCGCCATATCCGCTGCCCCTCGTGGCGAAGTGTGTCCTTTCGGCTCCGGCAGAACGTGTAACTCAACCTCACCGCGCTCCCCTCGCCTCAATGCCTCCGCTGTAATCGCCCGAGCCACCGCGATGGACTCATCCGTGCCCACGCGCTCATCCCGATCACCGATAATGATCCATACTGGCTGACTCGCCAATCCCTCCGCCAAACGGATCGCCGAGAGTTCGGCCACGAGCGGGACATTCTCCGCCCCTTCGAATTCACGCAGCACCATCAAATCGGTCACCGGAGCATAGGCCGCGACTGCCTTTATGCGGTGGTCAAAAGCCGCAAAATGCAGGGCTAAAAAACCGCCCCGAGACGTGCCACAAAGGGCAATACGATCTGGATCGGCCACTCCCGTGGCAATGAGATGGTCCACCACCTCCGACAGACGCTGATTGTTCTCCTCCACGAAATTTTCACCCTTTTCTAGTCGGTAGCGCCACCCCGCCAAACCTTCCGGTTCGCCCTCCCGTTGTCGTTTGCCGTGGGCGGGTAGATCGATCGACACACTGAGATAACCCAACTCCGCCAGCACGTTGCCCGACTGCCTGAAATAGGTGCTGCCTAAGATGCCGTCGATGGTGTTGCCCAAATTGATCAACACGGGAGCAGGCGATTCCGCGGCATAACCCCACACCCCGTATTTCACTCCCGATGCTGTTTCCGAAAGGATTAAATCAGGCATGCGATCGGCGGCCGAAACCAGACCCGCTCCCATCCAGATCAATCCCAAGAACCACCGGCGGACCATTCTCTGTTTCAGCAATTTCATCGAAATTGGAGAGAAAACAAGTCCGCGTCCTTCAGCACCACCCGCAATCGAACCACCTTGCCGGCCAATGCCTTTACACTAGTGCCACCAGTCCAAGCGACGGTGCGGGAAATTTGGTCGCCAATGATCTCTCGCGAGTCCTCCAACGCGTATCCCGACCAGACGTGACCGGCTTCATTTTGCAGTTCAAATCGCAGACTACCGGCCGCCGAGGTCGCGTAATTGATGTCCAGTTCCTCGCCCGAAAACCGAAACGGTTTGGACATCATCTCGCCGCCTTCGTAGCCCGCGTGCAGCGAAGCGAATCCATCGAGCCGCAAGCTGTAGCGCTCCAACCGGTGGTCCGGCTGACCATACGCTTTTTGCACAAAGAATGACATCTCCGCCGGGCCAGTCTGGATGACGTTCAATGCCGGGTAATTCGTGCGCGAGGTCCAGTTGCTGAGCCCGACTCCCGGTCGCCCGAACCCGTCCATGAACGTTCGATCGTAAACCGTGCCCCCGCGAGTGGTCATCAGAATGCTATCCGAGATATCGTGAAAGTAATCGGGATTCACTCCCACTTGCTCCGCCTCCGCCGCAGTCAACACTTGGCGGCCCGGCAAGAACCGGGCCGCAATCGCGACGTAGAGATGCGGGGCGCGAAAGTAGGGTCCGGTTTGGTTGGTGTAGAGGTGTTCGACGGGCGCGGGAGACCCGTCGGCGCGGCGAAACTCCATCTCCCCTTCATCAGTCCAATTTACAAAGTCCGGACTGGTGGCTCGTCCGATCAAACGCACCCGCGGTCCCATGCCCTCGACCGCGCGCACATGCCGGAAATAGCACACATACTGTCCCTCCACTTCCGACCAGAAGGCCAGATTTTGGGAGTCGTAGCGGTAGACGTTTGCTGCCTCCGGCATCGCTGGCATCATCGGTGTGTCGCCCATCAGTTTACGCCACGATAACCCATCCGCTGAGACTACGCGAACGAGGCCTCCGTCGTTCAAACCGCCGATACCTTTCCACTGTTCGTCCGCTGGCACACCCGGCCGGGTATCGTAAAACACCGATAAGTTGTGCGTCACCTTAGGCATCTCACGCACCGTGACATTGTCCGCGGGCTTGGTCCAAATGATACCATCGACCGATTCCGCGTAGGCCGTCACCTCCTCTTTAGACCCCGCCCGCACCGCCACTGGCAAGCCGCGGTAGTAAGCCCGATAACCTGCATTGTCCGGAAGCGTGATGATCGAGACGTAACCACTGAACGCACCTTCGTGCGCACGTTCAAAAGCAAAGGCCACGCCTTCGTGGCGTGGCCGCTGCAACCGAAGTTCCGCTCCATCCAAACCTGCGATCAAATGATGATCGACCATCAATTCCCGTCGGGAGCCGAGGTCGAGCACTTGCGCTCCTGATAAAGGCGCTGAAATCAAAGCAACCAGGGGAAGAAGCATTCGGAGCGTTTTCATAAGACAGGGAGAACTCAGGCGGAGTAGATAAGTTCGTCGGCGACCAACGATTCTGCGACCCGCTCCCGCTCCTGCAGGGCGAGTTTGCGCAGTGAGATCTCCAGTAGGTTTTCGATATGGCTTTCCATCGCTCGCTTGGCGGCCCGTCCATCCCCCGCGGCAATCGCGGCAAAGATCGCCTCGTGTTCCGTCAGCACTCGATCATTATTCGCAATTTGCTCTTCGCGAGGAGCTGACTCCTGAAAACTCTTGCCCACCGGCGTTTGGGCAACGCGATGAATCAGGTGCAGTCGCAAAATCTCCCGCTGCATCAACGCATTCTTCGAGGAGGCCATGATCGCGAGATGAAACCGCACATCCTCCTTCGCAATCTTGTTCAACTTTGCCGCGCGAACCCGTGAATTCTCCAACTCCGCCGTGATCGTCCGCATCACGATCAGCGGGGCTTCAATTTCTTCCAAGTCTTCCACCGTGCGATTCTTGGCCGCAAGTCCAGCCGCTTGGGCTTCCAGCGCCAAACGCAGTTCACACATTTCCCGAAACTCCTGCCGATCGAATTGCTTCACCCGCGCCCCCAAGCGCGGCTGAATTTCCACCAATCCATCCGCCTCCAATTTCCGCAAGGCATCGCGCACCGGCGTGCGGCTTACGCCGATTTCTTCTGCCAGGGCCTCAGTCATCAACGCATGCCCCGGACCGTAGTCTCCGCGAAGGATGCGCTGCCTCACATGATCGTAAGCGATGTCGGTGTTAACACTTTTCATTTGCCTGTGAATACGCGTGTATACAAATTGCCGCCTTCGATGCAATCCATGCTTTCAAGCGTTTGCTTTCACGCCGGATCACCTTCCCGTCCCGGTCGACTTTTTTACCCTTGTTTCTGATGCGCTCCGTTCTCGTCGTCGGCTGTGGCAGTATCGGTGAACGCCACCTGCGTTGTTTCCAAAAAACCGGCCGCGCCGTCGTCTCGGGATGCGACCCCAATGATGAGCTACGCGCCACGATCGCCCGGACCTACCACATAGAAACCACCGACGATTTCGCGTCCGCCCTCTCCCCCGTGATCGATGCCGTCGTGATCTGCACGCCACCACCGCTGCATATTCCCATGGCTCTCACTGCGCTGCGCGCCGGTAAGCATGTGCTCATCGAAAAACCCCTCGCCGCCGACTTCAACGGCGTGGCCGAACTCCTCGAAACCGAGTTCACTTCGAATCGTAGCGTCGCGGTCGCCTACGTCCAACACGTATTCCCGTTCCTGCAGGCGGCGCGCTCGTTCCTGCAGGAGGGCACGTTGGGGCCCATCAAACATGTGACATTCGTGGGCGGCGGTCACTTCCCCACTGGGCGCCCCGCGCACACTGTCCACTACAGCAAAACCTACTATGCGAAACGCAGCACCGGCGGCGGTGTCATCCAAGATGCGATCACCCACACGGCCAACTTCGTCGAAAGTGTCATCGGTCCCACCGCTAGCCTGATTTGCGACTGCGCCCACCAGGCCCTGCCCGAGGTCGACATTGAAGACACCGTCAACATCAGCGCTCGTCACGGCGACATTCTGGTCAACTACGCCCTTAATCAATTTCAGGCGCCCTCCGAAAATACGCTGCAGTTTCATACCGCCCTCGGATCCGTAAAAATTGAATACCACGCGCAGCGTTGGGGCATCTTCCGTCTCGGCGACTCCAACTGGACTTGGCACGAGGGCGCCGTCCCCGAACGCGACTCCCACTTCGAGTCGCAGGCCCATGCCTTCCTCGATCAAATCGAAGGGCAAACTGCGCGACTATGCTCCCTCGCCGCCGCCGTGCACACCCTGCGCTTCAATCTCGCGGCCATCGCTTCGGCGGATTCCGGGCAACGGGTTTCCTGCCCGGATCTATTTTCCCATCCCTCCATCTAGATTCACTCCGTCATGTCTGCTCCTCCCTCCGCCACCGACGCCCCCGACGTTTTGGATTCTGCCCGGGAGGCCCCTCTGGCCATCGACGCCAATCGCCGACTGCTCAATCGCTACCGATTCATCGCCCAAGAATCGATGTTTCTGCTCGCCGGGTGGCTTCCGCAGACCGCCAACTTCGAACTCAAATGTGAGATCGGTCGCATGATTTGGGAATCCTCGCTTCAAGTGAACGCCTACTACCGGCGGCTCCGCGAAATCCAGTCGCCTGCCTTCCAAAACCCCGCCGATCCCGCGCTCATCACTGCGATCCGCGAGTTGGCCCATGCCCCCGACGAAACCGCCCTTTTGTTGTCCTTCCAAGCCATCCTCGTGCCCCAGGTAATCCAGGCCCTCGAGATGCACGAACACGCGACTCTCCCCAACAGTGACTTCCCCAGCATCTACTCGATTCGCCATGCCGTGATCGACCTGAAGGCTCAACTCGCACGACTCGACACGCTGGTTGAAGCAGCTCGGACCGGCGGCAAAATCACCGACACCTCTCACTCATGGATCGAGTATATCGGCAACCTGCTTGATG